>CAZJAE010000034.1:0-8357 GCA_964544205.1 uncultured archaeon | reverse complement strand
GAATGCGGATTGGATTAGAAGCGAGATTATTGTAAGCACTAAAATGAATCCTGAAAGGTAGATGATTGAGTTCACTGCCGCAATTCCTGAAGCCGACTCGTAAGTTATGAATGGTTTTAGAACGGAGTACATTACATAAGACGTGGTTATGAGAATTGCTGTAAGGTATACAAAGTATCCTATTATGTATTTCCAGATGCCTTCCTGCCTTGTCCAGTTGATTATTCCGTTTTCAACTATTTTTCCAAAGTCCAAATCCATCCATTCCCCTCGCTATTATTAGAATTTTTTGATATTTAATTCTTATCTATTTGTTTCGGCGCTTTTTATGAAGCGCTATTATCCTTTTATGCAGACAATCGGCGAAAGCGAAGCCACTTTTCTTGATATTCTTGTCTTGTCCATTACTTCAACTACTGCGTCAATGTCTTTGTACGCGTCAGGGGCTTCTTCCCCAAGTCCTTTTACCGAGCGTGCTTTTACAATTATTCCTTTTGATGCGAGCGTTGCTAACAAGTCGTCTCCTTTCCATTTTTCAAGCGCGCTTGTTCTTGACATGCTTCTTCCCGCACCGTGGATTGTGGAGCCAAAAGTCAGATTCATCGCTTCTTTTGTTCCTCTTAAAATGTATGAGTGAGTCCCCATTGAGCCTCCGACCATTACCGGCTGCCCGATTTTTCTGTAAGGCGCTGGAATCTCGGCGCTCCCGGGCCCAAATCCTCTTGTCGAGCCTTTTCTTTGTATTAAGAGTTTTTGTTTTTTTGGCTTTGAGTTGCCGTCATCTTGTCCAGCATAATGGGTTTCTACCTTTGCAGTGTTGTGTCCAACATCATAAAACGTCCGCAAGTCATCTTCGCTTATCCCAAATACTTTTGCAAAGCTTCTTTTTGCAAGCGCGCCTATCACGAACCTGTTCATGAATGCAGCATTGCTTGCCGCGTTTATCGCCCCGAAGTACTTCTGCCCTTCCTCGCTGTCAAACGGAGCGCACGCAAGGTCTCTTTGGGCAACTTCAATCCCGTATTTTTTTACTGCCGAGTCAAGGATTGATAAATAATCAGTTCCTATTTGGTGCCCGAGCGCTCTTGAACCGCAGTGGATGCTCACCATCGCGCCGTCTTTTTCAAGCCCGAATGCTTCAGCGCTTTTGGCGTCGAATATTTTTTCTATTTTCTGCACTTCGCAGTAGTGGTTTCCACTTCCAAGCGTTCCTATCTGGTCAAGCGCCCGTTCTTTTGCTTTGTCAGAAACTGCCGACACGTCGGCGTCTTTCACTCGGCCGTTTTCTTCCATGAATTTTAAGTCTTTTTTTGAGCCAAAGCCTTTGTCTACCCCAAACGCTGCCCCTTTTTTCAGGACTTCATCCATTTCGCTTTTTTTGAGAATTAGTTTTCCCCTTATTCCAAGCCCTGCCGGAACGTCTTTGAATAATTGTTCAGCAATTTCTTTTTTCTTTTTCTCAATTTCTTTTGCTTTGAGCGGGACTATTATTGAGTGGACTCCGCAGTTTATGTCAAATCCGGTTGCAGCGAAGGTTATTGCGCCTTCTTTTATGTCGCTTGCTGTAGTTGTCCCTATTGGAGTCCCGTAGCCTACGTGTATGTCCGCAAGTGACACTACTCCTTTTAGTCCGAAAAGCGAGCAGGTGTCTTGTAGTTGTTTTATGCAGTTTGAGTCGGGTCTTTTTTTAGCGTCTTGTTTTAGTATTTCAATTTGTTCTTCCCCTGCGAATATTTTTGCGGGAATGCGCATTTTGCCTTCTTTTTTGAGTTCAAACGAATACGGCGCGGTTTTTGTTATTTCAGCCATTTTTTACCAGCATTTATTTTGTGCTGCTCTCGTTTTTTAAACGTCAATTATGCACTGCGCTACCCATCCATTGCCTTCTTTTTCTGCTTTTAGTTCTGTGTATGTAGCCGCTTTTGCGTCGACTTTGAGTCCGTGTTTTTTTGCGTCAATTTTTTCCCCGAATACTGTGGCTTTGAGCATGAAGGGTTCATTTTTGTCTTCAGCGCCGGCGTTTTTTGTTATTGCGACTCTTATTTTTGAGTAAAGCATTTTTTTTGTGTCTTTTAGGAATAGGAGCTCGTTGAGGAATTTTACTAAAAGCGCGGAGCTGTCAGGAGCAGTCAGTTTAAGAACGTGCGATTTTTTCGGTTCTATTGAGTCAATGTCGGCCATTACATCAGTCATTGCTTTGGCGCATTCTTCAAATGCTTCAGATTCTGTTTTTCCCCTGCCTCTTACGCCTATGTCTGCTCTGTGTTCGAAGTGTTCAAAAGCCATTTTTTCACCGCAATATTTTTATTAAAATAATTCATCTCCGCATGTTTTTTGAGCCGGGTATTTTTATGGCTCATTAATAATTGTTTTAGTATTGTTTTTTGTTTTTCTTTTTTGCCCACTCTATAAGCGGGGCGAATTCTTCGTCTTTGTGGATTTGGATTTCTTTTATGTGTTTGCTTTTCGGCGCTGTTCGTATGTCCCCGTATATTTTTTTGTCGTCAAATCCTATTTTTGCGGCGTCGTTTCGGGTGCACCCGTAGTAAAGTGTTTTTATTTTCGCCCACTCTGTTGCTGCGAGGCACATCGGGCAGGGTTCACATGACGTGTATAATTCGCAGTCGCTTAAATCAAATCTTTTGAGTTTTTTTGCCGCTCTTCTTATTGCAGTCACCTCAGCGTGCGCGGTTGGGTCGTTTGTAGAGAGCACCATGTTGTGTCCGCGCGCAATTATTTTTCCGTTTTTTACAATCACTGCGCCGAACGGACCGCCTTGGTTTTTTCTAAGTCCCTTTTTTGCTTCTTTGATTGCTTCAAGCATGAAGTCTTTCATGAGTAGATTAGGCACTAAGTGGTTTTAATGTTTTGCGCTGGAGGGTTTTTCAAGTTTAGTTTGTCATGTATGCTAATAGCACGTTGTTGTCTATTATTGGAGCGTTGTTGTCGGTTGTTCCTATTATTATTGCTCTTAAGAGGAGCGGGTTATTTCCAGTTAGTGTTTTTGCCGGCGTGTTTGTGTAGCTCCCGCCAGCATTGAGCGAGTAACTCCAAGACACTCTTTCAGGGTATGTGCGTTCGTTTGAGTCAAACCTGTTCCAGTTTAGTCCTGTCTGGGGCGCGCTTAGGACTAAGAGCCCCATGCTTACGGCATTCACGTCCACGCTTCTAAGCATTGGAGTGTATGACGGATCGTTGCAGTCCAAAAATGCCTGCCACTGGAACCAGTTGTCAAAATCATGGTTTTGTGTGATGTCTTTTGTTCCGCCGAGCGTGTAGTATGCATTCGGGTCGTCGTTTGGCCCAACAAATGTCTCGCTCCATATTCCGGTAGTTTCATCATTGGAATCTGACGTCCTTATTTGTATTCTTATGTTGGCGTCAACTCCCGCAACGCTTGGGAGGTAGCCGTTGAAGTCAAGCGTGTAGAATCTCTTTGGCGCGCCAAGGTTTGTCGAGCGGGAAATGTATTTTCCTGACGACAGGTAGATTTTTGTAGGATCTGGGTACAAGTTAGGGTAATCCATTACCCACTGGTACCAAACGTCTCCGCCGTAGTTGTGGAATGTCCAGTTAGTGAAGGGTTCTCTTGAGAGGTTTCTCACCAGTCCTTTAAAGTACGACGCGCCCATTGTGCTGTAAGAATTGTTTTTTGACGCTCCGTTGAGCTGGACTACGTTTGTTGAAGTCGGGTTAACAAAGTAGCAGTTTACTACTCTTGTTGGATTTGTGCCGTACTCCCCGTAGATATTATTATCGCCTGTCGCAGTTGTTTTTACTCTTCCAACAAAAAACGAATTGCTTATTGATGTCCCTACTGAGCCCACTAATCCTCCGACTTGCGAAGCTAATCCATTAACATCTGGATATATTGCGTAAGAATTATTCACTGTTCCGCTTACTTCTCCCGCAAGGCCTCCAATGTAAGAGCTTGATGAAACTAATACTACAATATAGCTTCCTTTTGCGTAGGAATTGTTTATGTCCGAAGCTCTTCCTGCAAGACCGCCTATTCTTCTTTGATACACTGGGCTTGGAGACAAGTCAACATTTCCATCAAAGTAGCTTTGGTTTATTGAATTTACATACCCTGCAAGCCCGCCAACATAAATATCTCCGCTTCCACTACGGTATGCTAAAATATTTGCTTTGGCGTTTGAGCGGTAAATATTTACAGTCATACTTGAATTTCCACCTAAAAGTCCGCCAATATATCCTCCCGAAGCATATATTCTCCCAATTACTGAATTAGAATCATAAATACTTGTTGTAGATGCTGTTGACCCGCCAACAAGACCGCCAACACTTGAACCAGTTGCGTTTAGATAGTTCAATCGTGAATAATTTCTATAAAATTCGTTTGTGTATCCTGGGCTATAACCTACTGAGCCAACAAACCCTGAAATATAACTTGTTCCGCTTACAGTGTTGCCGTCATAGTATGAATCATTTACATCAAATCCGTCTCCGGAATAGGTTCCAACCAATCCTCCAACTGAGGAGCCTGTTGCAAGTATATTTGTTACTCTTGAATTGCTTTTCACAACACTCGCGCTCCCCACTTGTCCAGCAAGTCCGCCAACATAACTTGCTCCGTTAATATCATTGAACACTGCGTTTGAGTCGCTTATCCCTCCGCTCCCTTCAAGTATTCCTACTAATCCACCAACATAATTTGTTCCTGATGTTACTTTTATATAGTCCCCAAATGCATTTGAGCGTTGAATTGTTACTGCTCTTCCCGCAAGTCCCCCTGTTTTGTGCCCGTACATTGTTGTGATGTATTCGTTTATGTTTGTATCAGCGTATGAATCATAAACTCCATTTGCATATCCCGCAAGACCGCCTACAAACGAGTCGCCTGTTCCGCCTCTTCCAAGTTCAAGGTATGCTCTTGCAAAGCTTCTGTAAATGTCAATTCCTGCACCGCTCACTCCTCCTCCAACAAGACCGCCAGTATAGCTTGTAGAGCTATTGTAAATTTTTCCAATTATTGCGTTTGAATCGTAAACTTTTGTTGCTGATGCGCTTGGAGCCCCGATTAGTCCTCCAACTCCTGCGCCTGCTGAGTTAATGTAATTTACTCTTGCATAGTTTCTATAAAACTCGTTTGTGTACCCTGCATTGTATCCATAATTTCCAACAAGTCCAGCTACACTGCTTGTGCCTGTTATTCTATTTCCGTCGTAATATGAATCATTAACATCAAATCCATCGCCTGAGTAACTACCAACAAGTCCGCCGACATTGCTTGAACCTTTTATGTTTACTATTGTTGAATTTCTTCTAATTAGGTTTCAGCTTCCAACCATTCCCGCAAGCCCGCCAACATAATTTCCTCCGTTAATATCAGCAAAGTAAGAATTTGAATCAATTATTCCCCCAGTCCCAACATATCCTGCAAGACCGCCGACATAATGGTTGCTTGCTGGCACTCGAATATAATTTCCTGTAGCATATGATCCAGTTATTGTTGTTGCGCTTCCAACAAGCCCCCCAATATAGTAGCCGTACATCCCTGGAGTCAGATCAATATTCACATCAGCATAGCTTTGATAAACGGTCCCTGCTTTTCCTGCCAAGCCCCCAAGGAATTGGTCGCCTGTTCCGCCTCTTGCTAGTTCAATATATGCTCTTGCAAAGCTTCTGTAAATGTGAGTGTCTCCGCTGCTTCTTCCACCCGCAAGTCCCCCCACATAAGTACTCGTTGCGGATATCTTTCCAACTATTGCATTTGAGTCATAAATCCAGGTTCCGCCGTCAACATCATTTGTTCCTACTAGTCCTGCAACATTTCCTCCTGAGCCAGTGATTTGTGTCGCTCTTACGCTTGATTTGTTTACCCGAGCAAAATTTGAACAGCACCCTCCGTTGAAGTATCCGATTAGTCCTGCAACATTTGACGTGCCTGTTATTGTATTGATGTCAACCCTTACTGAGTTAATGTCTCCGTTGTATTGAAGCGCAACCGCTCCAGCTGCCGCGCCGTTAGTTGCTTTTACATTGTTAATATCAATTCTTACATTTACAATATTTCCTCTACCATACCCTGCAAGCCCGCCAACAGTCGCTCTTCCATTTACATCAATTAATCGGATATTTGTGTCAGTCACATTTCCGCTTAAATCTCCAACAAGTCCTCCTACTATTGATTCGCTTGAGCTTGAAGAACCGCCTATTACAAAATCGCCGTTTAATGATGAGCCTGATATGTATCCGTTAATGTAGCCCGCCATTCCGCCGATTTTATTTCCAGTGTATCCGCCTACCCAAAGAATGTTTATGTCAGCAGTTGAATTAACTATTGCATATGCCTTTGCTGCAATCCCCCCCACAAATGAGTCGCCTGTCCCGCTTCTGTTTAACTCTATTTGGGCTTTTACTTTTGAGCGGTAAATGTATGCATTTCCGCTTGATTCACCAAGTATTCCTCCCACATTCCAGTAACTTCCTGACGCGTTTATTTTCCCTATTGTAGCATTTGAATCGCTTATTGTTGCTCCGCCGTCTGCTGTTGGATTGCCGTAAATTCCGCCAATGTTTGTGCCAGTTCCTTTAAGTTCGCCAATGTTTACCGTTGCAAAATTTACTCTTGTATAATTTGAACAGCACCCTCGCCCGTTGTAGGCAATCAATCCCCCGACTGGAGCTGTTCCACCGATATAATTTGCATCTACTGTAGAATAGTTAATATCATTATTTGAGTAAAGGCTTCCAATAAGTCCTGAAGCATAAGTGGTTCCATTAAGCCTGTTTATTGTCGCTTTGAGTCTTAGCGCTCCGCTTCCAAGGTATCCGAACATTCCCGCAGTGTATGATGTTCCATTTATGTCGCCAAGGATTGTTACGTTGAGGTCGCTTACGGATGTTCCTGAATAATACATATTTCCTACTAGTCCGCCTGTATAAGGCCCTGCACCCACAATATTATTGAAAGTTCATGAAGAGTTTGACAAAGCAAGCGAGCCCGAATTTGTCGTCCCAACTAAACCGCCGACATACCCTGTTGAGCTTGAGCCTGTCACTGAGGCGTTGGTCACAGTCACGTTGCTTATTGTTCCTGTAGCTTGTCCTGCAATTACCCCAACATATGCTGTGCCTGACACGTTTGCATCGTCAATTTTTAGGTTTGTAATTGAACCTGTTGATGTTCTAAAAAGTCCTGAGTAAGTATTTCCTTTGTTTATGTAAAGGTGAGATATTGTGTGTCCGTTTCCGTCAAATGTTCCTGTAAAGTTTATTGTTCCGAATTTGTCTCCTGCTGCAGTGTATGCTGAGCAGTCAACGTCTGTTGTAAGGACAAAATTCCCTCCCGGCGCGGAGGTTATTAGCGCGTTAATGTCCGAGCAGGTTGTTATGTCAGTTGCAAGCGCGGCTGTTGAGATAATCAAAATAGCAAGGATTATGAGTAACTTTTTTATGTCAACCAACTGCCCTTAAACTTTCTTCTATAATTAAGCCTTTTGACTTTTTAATTGTTGATTTTTGCATTAATTCGCGTTTGGGGGGTTTGAATCAGCCTTTCTTTGCAGGATAGTCTTAAAAGTTTTTTTGTCCACAAATGGGCGAAGGTGATTGTAATGAAGATAAATTCGGCTGTTGAGAAAGCCATTAACGAACAGATAAACAAGGAGCTTTTCTCGGCTTATTTGTACTGGTCTATGGCTGCTTGGTTTGAGGAACAGAACTTGAAGGGTTTTGGCGCTTGGATGAGGGTTCAGGAAGGAGAGGAGAGGATTCATGCGACTAAGTTGTTTGATTTTTTGATTGAAAGGGGCGGGACAGTGAAGCTTGCTGCAATTGACGCGCCTAAGCTTTCTTGGAAGTCTCCTCTTGATGCTTTTGAAGAAGCTTATGAGCACGAACAGTTCATCACTAAAAGCATTCATGATTTAAGGGAACTTGCAAAGAAGGAGAAGGACAGCGCTTCGGAAGTCATGCTGAACTGGTTTGTTGACGAGCAGGTGGAAGAGGAAGCAAACACCAGCGAGATTGTCGGGCAGTTGAAGCTTGTTAAGGACATGCCTCCTGCGCTCATGATGCTTGATCACAGGCTTGGAAAGAGAAAGGGCGAAGAAGACTGATTAAGCAAAATTCTGCTTAGAAGTTTTTTAAAGAAAAAGTTTTGATTGAAAGGAAATCTTCCTTTCAATCAGCCTTGTTAAGGCTGGCGAAAGTACTTGCCCCATTTCAATGGGGCAGAGAACAATCTTATCCTTTCAAGTCTATTTCGAGGTGAACCGTTTCTGGTATTTCTACCCTCATTACTCTTTTTAGGGTTCTTTCGTCGGCTTGTATGTCGATGATTCTTTTGTGGATTCTTAACTGCCACTGTTCGTATGTTTCTGTTCCGCCCC
>CAZJAE010000033.1:0-8459 GCA_964544205.1 uncultured archaeon | reverse complement strand
AGAGCTTCAACTTTTAGGAATAAACGCGCAAATAGTTCCTCATTCAAACAACCTATTGAAGGGGAAAAAGAACAAGTTCCTGTATTTTACAGTTTCAAAATCAACAAACCTTTCAGACCTTGAAACAAAACTTGACGCAATAGACGGGGCTGTCGGAAACGGGATATTCTCGAAAAAGAAATTCTCTTTAGTCATTGGAAAAGAATACACGCCGGTAGAGACAAAACTCCAAATAGCTCTTGACTTTGTGGAAGAAAAACCCGCAGTAATGACAGCAAACGCTGCGAGAAAACACGTCGACATAATAGAAATAGGCACGCCGCTTGTAAAAGCGCTTAACGAAAAAGACATTATAACAAAAATGAAGAAATACGGAAAAGAAATTTTTGTTGACCTAAAAACAATGGATGCAGGGTACTTTGAATCAAGCCCAGCAATAAAGCACGGAGGCTCATACGTTTCAGTTCTTGGAGTAGCTTCGGACGAAACCATAAAAGGCGTTCTAAAAAACGGCGCTGAAAAAGTAGTTGTCGACCTCATAGGATGCAAAGACGTTCATGCAAGAATACTGCAATTGAAAAAAATAGGCGCAATAAACTTTGAAATCCACACAGCGATTGACGAGCAGGCCAGAGGAAAAACTCCTCTAAATGAAATAAAACTGGCGTCAAAAATAAGCGGAATAAACATCTGGGCTGCCGGCGGAATAGGAATAAACTCTCTTGATGCAGTTATGCAATGCAAACCAAAAGTAGTTGTTGTGGGGGGCGCTATAACAAGCGCAAAAAACCCGGAAGAAGTCGCAAAGGAAATAAAAGAAAGAATAAATGAGCTGATTTAATGAGTTACATAAAAATGGAGAAAGAAATACTCTCTGAAATAAAACACGTTCTTGAAATTAATCCAGAAAAAAGCGAAGCAGGGCTAATCAAAGCAATTAACTCGGCAAAATCAGTATTCGTCCTTGGAGCAGGGCGATCAGGACTAATCGCAAAATCATTTGCAATGCGCTTAATGCAGGCAAAAATAAACTGCTTTGCGGTCGGAGAAACAATAACCCCTTCAATAAAAAAGGGCGACTTGCTAATAGCGCTGTCCGGCTCAGGCGAAACAAAAACTGTTAATGACATAGCATTTGAAGCACTGCAATCAGGAGCAAAAGTAGCCGCAATAACCGCAGATAATAAAAGCGGGCTTGCAAAAAACGCTTCGCTTGTGATTCTCTTAAAAGCAAAAACAAAAAAAGGCGGAAAAAGCATACAGCCGCTTGGAAGCCTCTTTGAACAAAGCGCATTCATATTCCTTGAAGGTGTTGTCCTCGGACTGATGAAAAAAAACAAAATCAGCGAAAAATCAATGACGAAAAAACACGCAAGTCTTGAATAGAATAGTCTTAGTGAGAAAATCGCTGTCTAAGAAAGTCTTTTCAGCGACTCTTCCAGTTCAAGAGTTGAAAAACTCTGGATAAGGTTTTCAAGATTGGCATTAGACCTTTTTCCCTGGTAATACCTCTTCTTAATTAACAGCCTCTCGCTTTTTGGGAACTTTTTTGCTATCTTGTGAATTGCAGCAACCGGAGCCGGCACAGGACTGAAAATAATCCTGACTTCTTTTAGTGTAATCTTATTCTTTAACTTTGAGTTAATGCGCGCAACATCCATTGAGAAACCTGCAAAAATTCTTTTTAGAACAGTTTTATGGATTCTTCCCTGAGGACGCGCGAAAGGCTCTCTTCGAAACTTTCCAACAGCGGCATTAACCGAGCTTTTTCCCTTCGCTCTGATGCCCGCTTTTTGCATAAAGATAATGCAGTCTTTGATATTTAAAAATCTGCGTGACAAAACCGGTTCAAGAATAAGGGTTTTTCACAATCAGCAGCTAAAATCCCCTGAAGAATCAGCAGAACAAACCAAAGCATTCCCGCCCAAAACCTGTTCGCCAGCGCCCTTCACTGTGAATGCATTTAAATCTCTGTTAATCTCATACCAGCCTGCGGTAAAGTGCTTAACATAAATGTCGTTATCGGCAAGGGCTTTTCCGACATGCCGTGAAAGCATGCAGTAACTGCTATAACAATAAGTAATAATCGGCTTGTCCTTAGGAAGTTTTGAAAAAGCTGCAATAACTTCCGCTTCCTTCATTTCAACAGCAGGAATACTCACAGCAGTGACAAGATGCCCAGCGCGGTAATCAACAGAAGCTCTCAAATCAACAACCGTTCCGTCAATCACTCCATTCGAGTAATCCTTTACAAAATCAGCCGGACTAACGCTGACCTCGCTCTCAATGGAATAAAACTCGCTGTAAATAACCGATTCGCTCTTTGGAACAAACTCCAAAAAAGCCGCCGCTGAAATTAATCCCATTACGGCGCTAAGCACTACGCACAGCACTCAAAGCCGGGCTCCTTCAAACCATGAACCGCTGATTTTTGAACTCATTTTTATCAACAATATTTTTTGAGGAAAACAATTTTAAACCCGAAGACCGAAAATATACTGTGATAAAATGAAACAAATTGCCACAATCCTTGCCTTAATCAGTATAGCTTTGATTCTATTCGGATGCATAACAGTAAATCCGGCTGATTTGAGCAAAACCGCTCCTGATTCAAACACGGGAACGCAAAAACAAGGCTCGGCCAGCGACTTGCCAAAACAAGTAACTCTTGACTTGCAGACAATTTCAAAGCACTCAACTGCAGGCGACTGCTGGATGATAATCGACGGGAAAGTTTACGACCTCTCTTCATACACAACTCACCCCGGCGGAATGGGTTTCACAGCATACTGCGGAAAGGACGGGAGCATCGCATACAATACTCTTGACGGGCGCGGAAGAGACCACTCTGCATTTGCAGACTCCCAATTAGCAGGATACTTAATAGGAACCCTCGGACAGGAAGCATTAAATCTAAGCCAGGGGACAAATACTCAGGCAGCCCAGAGTCCGGCAGGAAATACAAGCAACAAAGAAACAGAAAATGATGATTACGAAGATGATTAAGCAAAAAACAAATAGAACAAATAGGTGAAAAAATGGATGCGGCAAAAAAAATGTGGATAATTCTTGCAGCAATAATGGTGCTGTTTGAACTCTACTACTCGCTGTTCCCAATACCCGCTGCGACTGAAGCAATAAGATTCTTTGCAATGGCGGGGTTTCTAATGCTCTGCACATCGCTCCTAATTGGACCGCTCACAGTTTTGAACCCGAAAAAATTCGGAATACTAATCAAGGAAAGAAGAGCAGTAGGAGTAATTGCATTTTTGTTAATCCTTGCCCACTTCATACTCGTTTTTGCCCTCGCATACAACTACAACCCGGCATTCCTGTTCTCGACATTCTCAATAATCATAGGAACTCCCGCAATGATAATCCTATTCCTACTCGCATTCACTTCATTTGACAAAGCCATAAGAAAAATGGGTTTTGGGAAATGGAAACTACTGCAGAGATTCACTTACCTTGCATTCATACTCTCCTTCATCCACTTTGTCCTGAATTTGAACGGGTACTTTGTGCTCCTGCCGACAGGAGAAGTATTTGTAAACATTGCAGAAATTATCTTAATCCTGCTCGGAATAATAACAATAATAGCGCAGTTCATCGGATTCTATGCAAAAAGAAAAGCCGGCAAAACAGAGCCAAAACAACAGTAAACAAGCCAAAATTTAGGCTAAAAATCGTCTTTATAATCCCATATTTGCCCAAATTAATTGATAACAATGGTCGGACCTGCAAGAAAACAACGCAAACCAAAAGCGGTGAAACAAAGCGGAACAGAATACAAAATGCGCTTTGAAGAAAAAAACTCTGAAGAATTCAAATTTGTTTCAAACATTGTTCCAGGAAGCGGCACCAGGAAAAGACCCCTCCTGCTTGAAGGAAAATCAGTAAACATTGAAGACAACCCTCTTGTAAAAAAGACAAATAAAAGAATCGGGTTAGAACTTGAAGAAGAAAAAAAATAAACCTGTTTAATGTGATTAAAAAATGGCTAAAATAAATGTAAAAGGACACGAATTCGAGTTAATGCTGGCAAAAAACTCATTCGACAGAAGAGCGCTCGCGTACAAAAACAAAATAATTTCAGAACTTGAAAAACTTGGAATAAAAAGAGACGATGTAGAGTTTGAATACGAAGGTTCTGCTGCAAGACAAAACAAAGCCGAAGCGGCGTGGTACGGCGGAGGACACTATATGAGTTATGACAATAACTCGCAGGCAAAATACGTTGACAACCTATACATAGTAAGCAGAGTCATCGAAAAAGAAGTAGAACTCGTCATGAATGGAAAAAAACCCGTAAATGAGTTCATAGAAGAATTCATGCATGACGAAGAACTTGAAAAAAAGAGAAAAGCGGCAAGGGAACTCTTTGGCTTAGAACCTGGAGAAAGAGACATGGATTTGATTACAAAAAAATACAAAGAAATGGCTAAAGCACTTCACCCCGACATGCCCGGTGGCGACACTGAAAAATTTAAACAGCTAAACAACGCGCACAAGGTTCTCAAAAAAGAACTCACCTAAAAAATGATTGCAGTCATAAGAAAAAGCCCGAAGATTATCGGCTGGTGGATTAAGTAAATCAAAAGCGAGTGCCTGCCAAGAAAACCAATCCGTTCAAACACCCAAAATCTTTTGTTTTTTAGAAACTCTGGCAAGTCATAAGCCCTTTTTCCTTTTTTAAACAAAACATTCCCAAAAAACACTCCCAAAAGAACAACGCCAAACCATGGAAACAAAGGCACAAAGTCAAGCGCGGGCGTTGGAGCGCTAAAACCAGCCCACACAAGCCAGTCAATCGCTGAAGACTTTAAATCAAAAAACAAAGGAGCGAGAATGAAAAAAATTCCCGCCAAAAGAACAGGCAGTTTCAGTCTTGCAACAGGAATTGAAATAATTATTGAAAACGCGATTAAATGCAGGACTCCAAAATACACAAACTCTCCGGGGAAAAAAATGAAAGTGGCGAGAGAAACAAGCCCCGCAGCCGCTCCAACAATAAATCCTCTTTTTACAAAATGCAAAGCGTAATTAACCTTCTTTTGGGCTCCAAGCGCAATCATCATTCCAGCAAGGAATAAGAAAAGAGACAATGTGATGATTTGAAAAACTCCCCAAAAACCCTCGTAAGGGTTCACTCCGACAAAGCCAAAATAACGCAAATCCCAAAGAATATGAAACACAATCATCATCAGGATTGCGATGCCCCTAATAAAGTCAATCTCAAAAAATCTGGACGAAGAATCCGAGCCAGGTTTTGCGGATTTAAGATTCATTTGAATAAATCCTGTCGCTTTCAAGAATAATGCACAAAGAGTCCGTGAAAGAAAGAGCATTAGTTTTGCAGTAACTAATAACCGCATCGTCAAAACTCCCAGGCTGGAACCAGAAATGAATACCATTATTCTTAATTGTCTTTAGCACAGACAAAGTCACTTTAGGAGGCACGACAAAAACAGCAATATCCACCCTGCCAGGTATTAGATTGACATCGCTAAAAACTTTTTTTCCAAGAATCTCGCTTTCATTAGGATTAACAGGAAAAACATTCCCCGCAACTCTAAGAACAGCCTTTAACACTTTATTCCCGTACTTTTCCGGATTATTAGAAGCCCCGATAACTGCAATATTCTTTCCCTTAATATCCACAAAAAACACCAGTAAATAAATGACAATAAAGAGTTAAAAACGCTTTACGTCAAGTGAATAAATATGCCAAAAGACATAATCCTATTGTTTGATTCCATAAGAGACCCAAGAGACCTTGCTGAAATGATTTTACTTGGAATCGCTCTTGGCGCAGGAATAGAACTAACAGGCTCGTCCCTACCAAAAGACCATTACAAAGTCATCAAAATAATCAATTCGTGGATAAATGGCTTTAGGGAAAAACCTTCTCTTGAGAACGTAAAAACATTCCCTGATTTTTTTAAAAGAATCAAAACGCTGAAAAAACAAGGCTACACAATTATCGGAACCTCTCCAAGCGCAAAAAACTCGCTTTACAAAACGGATTTATCAAAAGGCAGGCACGTAATTGTCTTTGGAACAGAAACCTCCGGCTTGAGCAGGGAAAAAATGAGTGTCCTTGACGGAGTTATAAGCGTCCCGATGAAAAAACCAGCAGAGTTCTTCACAATACGCGCAGTCGCGCCTCTAATAGCATACGAGACTGCAAGACAGAAGAAACTAATTCAATGAGAAACTAATTTAATAAATAAGATTTGACTAGATTTTGCCTTTGCCAAAAAAGGATTTTTGATAATTATTTTAAGAACTATTTTTCGTAACCAGTTCCCTGAAGAGACCTTGATATAGCAGTGGCGGTTTTTCTCGGAAGGAACCTTACAAGCTCCGCAATCCAAAAATTCCTAGCCCCGTGAATAGCAGTAGTTTTTCCATTCATTAAAGAATCAAAACCAAACTGCGCCACTTCATCAGCGCTTGGAAGCTTCCATTTAGACACCAAAGGAATGTTTCTTGTATGAGCTTTTTCCTGAAAAGGAGTATCAACAGGACCCGGACAAAGCGCGGTTATAGTTATGTTCTTATTCGAGACTTCATTAGCAATCCCTTCAGAAAGATGAAGAATGAATGCTTTTGTAGCAAAATAAACCGACATTAAAGGGCCCGGCTGAAAAGCCGCTGTTGAAGCAACGTTAAGAATCTTCCCTTCATTTCTCGCGACCATGTCTTTTAGGAAAAGCTTCATCAAACCGGCTACTGCAATGCAGTGAACATGAATCATATCCATTTCTTTCTTAAAATCAGTCTCGTAAAAAAAGCCGTGAGTTCCAAAACCAGCATCATTGACAAGAACATCAACAACAATGCCTGACTTTTTCACTTCGCTATAAATCTTCTCCGCAGCGCCGTCAACTGACAAGTCCTGAACAATAACACTCACTTTGTTGCCAAACTCTTCCTCAAGGCTCTTCTTTATCTCAAAAAGCCTGTCCTTGCTTCTTGCGACAATCACCAAGTCATAACCGTTCTTTGAAAAAACTCTTGTAAAAGCTTCTCCAATTCCTGAAGAAGCGCCAGTAATTAAAGCAGTCCTTGACTTAGACTGAATAGACTTTGGCGGCGAAGTTTTTTGCATGAAGGAGATTAATGTCTTCTATTATATTAACCTTTACGATTTGCCGGCAATCAGTTTTTAGCCCCAAGCAGAAAGCATTAAAACATTAACAAAAATAGAATTTCTAAGCAATGCTGCTAATTTAATTCAGTGCGGAGGTGGCAGAGCGGTCTAATGCGCACGCCTGGAAAGCGTGTCTCCGAAAGGGGGCCCGAGTTCAAATCTCGGCCTCCGCGCTTATATTTTTAAAATTAAAACCAAATTAAAACTAAAAACAAGAAAAAAGAATTATTGATAAAAAAATAAAAGTAAAAAAAGAATTAAAAAAAATTATAGAGAAGCAGGTTTATGCTTCTCCAGTAACTTTTTGAGGAAGTGTGCCGTCAAAAACGATGCTTCCTTCGCTTACGCTGAGACTGTTAATGCTCGTCCCGGGATTCTTGTTAAAATAACTCTCAATAGCCTGCTTTGCGTAATCCTCAGCGATTTTCTTTTGGTCGTCAGGGAGAGGAAGTCTTCCAAGTTCTGCGTAATCCACATCAATTACAACATTCTTTCCCTCTGCGCTGATTATCTTTCCCTTCATGTAAACAGCTCCATTAAGCTGCGGGTCGACAATCAAACCGCTTGCCTCAACGCTCCCGTCAGCATTGAATTTGAATTGAGTTTCTCTAAGAGGCCCTTTTGAGTTATTCTGCGCATTCATCATCGCAGTGAACTCCGCTTCAGTAAATGAATCTTTCACAGCAACACTTCCTTCCGAAAGATAGTTGCACGTAACGCAAGCCCCTTCAACTCTAGTCAATTCAAGCCCTGGAACCTTGGCAACTCCGCTGGCATAATCCGCCTGCGAGTAACTCACGCCTAGGTCTCTTGGCTTATTAGTTCCCATAGCGTCAGACACTCCCGGAACGAATCCAAAATACCCTGCTGCAAGAACAGCAATTATTATTACTGCAATTAATCCAAAAAGGATTTTTTTGCCCATAAATCAAACCCCCGATTTATATTCATTAGATATTATACTTATTATAAAACCTATTTTTTCAAAGAACCCCTTTTTGAAACTAGTTTCTCAATTCCAAGAACGAGTCCGAGCCCAAAAAGCCCTGAAATGAATCCAGACATGAACACAATAGGCATTGTCGGAATGTACCCGAAAAAAACCATTGTCAACCCGGCAGCCCATGCCCCTGAAGCAAGGCTTGAAAACAAAAGCAAAAACCTGTATCTCAACAAAATCACCAGCTTAATTTTAATACAAACTGGTTAATGAACCTAACCTGAAGAGCGCTAAACCAAAAACCCAGTTTTTTTAAAGAGATTATTCATCTCTTCGCTTCAATAACGAGGTGTTATAATGAGT
>CAZJAE010000032.1:623-8460 GCA_964544205.1 uncultured archaeon | reverse complement strand
CTTCACAGCAAGAGCAGTTTATTACAGAAAAAAACAGGGATTTGACACTGAAAAAGTAGGGCTATGCGCGGTAGTTCAGAAAATGGTTGAAAGCGAAGTGAGCGGAATAATGTTCACAGCCGACCCGACAGGAGACTTGAACAAAATAATAATAGAAGCAGGATTCGGACTCGGAGAAACAATCGTTTCAGGAAGCGTAACCCCAGACAATTACGTTGTAGACAAACAAAGCGGCAAAATCTCGGCAAAAAGAATAAACAAACAGGAATACATGCTTGTAAAAGAAGGAAAAGAAAACATAAGAGTAAACCTCGGACAGGGAAAAGCAACAATACAAAAAATGAGCGACGACAAAATCATGGAACTCGCAGAAATCGGAAAAAGAATAGAAGAACACTACCAAAAACCGATGGATATTGAATGGGCAATGGAAGGAAATGTGCTCTACATAGTTCAAGCAAGGCCTATTACGACGCTAAACAAAAAAGTTGAAGGAAGCGGAGTAGAAACAAACGAAAAAGCAATCATTGAAGGACTCGCAGCGGCGCCAGGAGTAATAACAGGATACGTAAAAGTAGTGCCTGAAATAGAAGACATTGAAAAAGTAGTAAAAGGAGACATACTGGTAACCAAAATGACTTCACCGTCATGGGTGCCGGTAATGAAAAAAGCAGCAGGAATAATAACAAACGAAGGCGGGAGAACGTGCCACGCAGCAATCGTGTCAAGAGAACTGGGAATACCATGCGTAGTTGGAACAAGCAACGCGACTGAAACACTCCGCGACGGACAAGAAGTCACAATAGACGGATTCAACGGAAAAGTATACGCAGGAAAGATAAACATCAAAGTTGAGAAAAAAGACACTACATTCAAATTCGATGACGACGAAGTCGACCCTTTGGAAGACGCGCTAAAAGAAGAAGAACTAACAGCAGGACCGGAAATAAGGGGAAGAATAGAGGTTATCGAGCGAGAATTTGCTGGAATAAAATACAGGGAAATGAACTCCTCAAAACAGGAAGAAGAGAAAAAAGAACTCTTAGAACTATTAAAAGATTTGTCAATAAAAGTAAAGGTAAACGTAGCGCTCCCGGACGCGGCAGAAAGCGCAGCGGCGACAAACGCCGACGGAGTAGGACTATTAAGAGCAGAACACATGATAACAAACTCCGGAATGCATCCGGCTGAATTCATACGACAAAACAAAGACACAGAACTCAAAGACACAGTTAAACAGGGAATCAAAGTAGTTGCAGAAAAGTTCCCAAACAAGCCGGTTTGGTTCAGGACGTTTGACGCAAGAACAGATGAATACAAAGAACTCGTAGGCGGGGAAAAAGAGCCAAAAGAAGAAAACCCGATGCTTGGATGGCACGGAATAAGAAGAGACCTTGACGAGTCAAGAATGCTAAAAGCCCAGCTCATTGCAATAAAAGAACTCTACGAAGAAGGACTAAGAAACGTTGGAATAATGCTTCCATTCGTACAGAGCCTTGACGAAGTAATAGGGGCAAAAAGAATAGCAAGCGAAATAGGACTCCCGTCAGCAATAGACATCGGAGTAATGGTTGAAACGCCGGGCGCAGTATGGGTAATAGATGAATTAATCCCCCACATCAAATTCGTGTCATTTGGAACAAATGACTTGACACAACTCACGCTCGGAATGGACAGAAACAACGAAAGAGTCCAGAAAAACTTCACCGAACTCCACCCGGCAATACTAAGACAGCTCGAATACGTGATAAAGAAATGCAAACCTGCAGGAGTGAGAACAAGCATCTGCGGACAAGCCGCAAGCAATCCGGACATGGTGAAAAAACTAATCTGGTACGGAATAGACTCGGTGTCGGCGAACATTGACGCAGTAGCCGAGATTAGAAAAGTGGTTATAGACGAAGAGAAGAAAAAAATACTCGAACTATACAACAAAAAATACCTGCCAAGCGTTGCGGGAAACTCTTCACTTATAATCAAGAACTTCTAAAAAAAAGATGAACCAAAAGAGCAGGCTAAAAAAAGCCTGCAAAACTATTTTTTTAGTAAATATTTGTGGTTGACTCAAGAACCCACTTCTCAAAAGCGCTGTTAGCATCAACACTCCAAGACAAAACCATAGGAATCTCGTAAGAATGAAGCTCTCTGACTTTCGCATGAATCCCGTTAATAAGCGCAGGCTTAGTTTTGCACAAAACCGCAACCTCTTTGCTCTTCACAACCTTCCCCTTCCAGACGTACTGCGACTTGACATTAGAAAAATTCGCGCAGGCAATGAGCTTTTCCTTAAGCAAAACAGAAACAATCTTCTGCGCCTCTTTTTCATTCTTAAAAGTAATATAAACAACTGAAACAGCCATAACAAGGCAAATATGCAACAAACACATACTTAATACTTTCCAGCCACATGATTAATATGCTGAAAATAGAGCTCACAAACGCAATACGCGAACTAAAGAAAAAAAAAGCGAAAAAAGTGTTCCTCCAAATACCAGAAGGGCTCAAAATAAGGGCTGAAGGAATAATAGAACAACTCGAAGAAGAAGGACTTGAAGTATTCACCTCAATGGACCCGTGCTTTGGAGCATGCGACTTAAAACAAAAAGAAGCCAAGCTAATGGATTGCGACACAATACTCCACCTCGGACACTCGGCATTCGTGGAAAAAACAAGCATCCCTGTAATATACGCTCCCCTCCACTATGATTTGGGAAAAGAATTTAACACAACAGCCAAAAGCCTTATTGATTACCTGAAAAAAGAAAAAATCAAAAAAATAGGACTCACTACCACAGTGCAATTCATAAAATACCTAAAAATACTGAAAACCGAACTCAAAAAAGAAGGAATAGAAGCAATTATTGGAAAAGGAAAAAGAACAACAGACGGGCAAGTGCTGGGATGCAACTACTCAAGCGCGGAAGTGAACGCAGGAACTATAGTATACCTCGGAGACGGACTCTTCCACCCTCTGGGAATACACTACGCAACCCAAAAAAGAGTAATACTGCTCAACCCCTTCGACTCAAAAGTGCGCGAACTCGCAGACGAAAAAAATGATTTCCTCAAAAAACGCATACTCTTAATAGAAAGAGCAAAAGAAGCAAACAACTACGCAATACTCGTATCTACAAAAGAAGGACAGAACAGGATAAGCGAAGCCCAAAAAATAAAAAAAGAACTTGAAAAAGCAGGCAAAACCGCAAAAATATATACAATGGACTTCATTTCAAACGACACAATGCTTGGAGTAAAAGCAGAGGCATTCATAAACACTGCTTGCCCGCGAATCAGCATTGACGACTTTATGCAATACAAACTCCCCATAATTAACAAAACCGAAGTGCCTTTCTTATTAGGAAAAAAAGACTACGAACAATACAAACTCGAAGCAGTATACTAAATATATTAAAAAAATTAGAAAAATGAATAAGCGCGGTGAAAAAAATGCCGATAAAGAAAAGAGAACACAAAAACTCAAAAATCAACGAGAAACACAACGCATACACAATAAGCTCAGGAAAACAAAACGGCTGGGCAATAATAGCAAGCACAATAATGATGATAATTGCGTACCCGATAGGCATATACACAATAACAGGATGGGTTCTGACGCTCGCAAAAACAGGAATCGAGTTCGGGAGCCAAACGCACGCAATCATCGGAGCAGCAATAGTAATAATCACCGCACTATTTGGACTATTCGGAACAAAAATAAGCGCCCCGCACAAAATAGCGCTGCTCGCAATATTTGCTTCAATACCATTCGGATTCTACAAAATAATCAAAACCTTCCTAAACGGACAAACCCCATACTATAACGAACTCGCGGCTGGATTTGGGATAATATTCTTCCTAATGATAATAATAGTTTTTAAGAAAAATACTGATTAAGGCGAAAAAGCGTGGACAAGGAAAGAATAATCGCGCAATGCAAAGAACTCACCTACGCATACAAAAAAGGCCTTCTTGGACAGACAAAAATGCCTGAAGAAAGCCACCCCTCATTTAACAAAATGAAAAACGAAACGAGGCTTGCTTATTTTACACTCCCAATGGCGCTCAACTACCAGCGCGACAGCTACAAACTATGGGAAGCCGCGCTAAAAACACACAATGACCCTTCAACTGCAGGCGTTTTTGAAACCGCGAGCACAATTGACAAAGAACAACTAAGAAACAAACTCCTAAAATACAGTCTCGCGCTTCAGCCAAACAAACACATAAACACATGGATGCAGATATCAAAAACAATACGCACTGAATTTGGCTCATTTGAAAAACTAATTTTAGAATCCCAAAACGATTTTTTAAAACTAAGAGAAATTGTCCAAAAAGACTTCAAAAAAGGATTCCCTTATCTATCAGGACCAAAAATATTCAACTATTGGGCGTTTATAATACAAGAATACGGCGGAGCAAGACTCAAAAACTCTGAATTCATAGAAATCGCCCCTGACACTCACATAACACAATGCTCAATAAAACTAGGCGTAATAACAAAAACCGAATCGGAAAAAATAACAAAAGAGGAAATTTCACAAAAATGGAGAGAAGCGCTTAAAGACAGCGGAATAACTCCAATCGAAATGCACCCCCCGCTGTGGTTTTGGAGCAGAAACGGATTCATTTACAATCTAAAAAACTAACGCGTTAAGAAGAAAAGTTAAAAGCTGATTTTATTCATCAAGCTGAACTTCATTGCCGGCGGGCTCTGTTTTCACAACAGTCCCCCTAAAAGACTGCCCCCGCACAACCGCCTTGAAGTTCTCAAAATCATTGCCGTTAATGAAAAAACCTTTAATCCTGCTCCTCCAAAGCATATTCGCCGCGTGAGGGTCGATAAAAGTATGCGCTCCGGGCTTAGATGCCTGCGCCTTGAGAAGAGAAATCATTTTAGTGTGAGTAAGTTCGGTGTACATCTTTGCATTAGGCTCCTTTGCAGGATCCGCAGAAAAAATCCCATCCACATTGCTCAAATTAATCATATCCCCGCCGACAAGTTCAGCAATAATAGCCGCAACCGCGTCCGTAGTCTGCCCAGGAATAGAGCCCCCGTAAACAGGAGTCCTTTCAAGTCTAAGAATATTATCAGCATCCTTCGGGTCGGAAAGAACCGTCTTCCAAGCCTTGTCAATCCCGTGAGTAAACAAAAACGCGTTAGCCCGAGTAATAGCAATTCCCGCTTCATCCATCTCAAAATTATTCCCGCCAAGCGCCTTCACGCCCGCCTGATAAGCCCTCGCAACCCTGCCCCCGCCGACTATGAGAACAAAATTATAACCCTCGCGCTTAAGCTCGTTAATAACCTCGCAAAACTTGGCAATTTCAGGCGCTCTGAGCTTTTCATTAAAAAAAACACTCCCGCCAACGCTTAGAACAAAAGTCTTCTGGGAAGAATAAGACTGCGGACTATTCTGGGAAAAAAGAGAAGAATAAGGATCGGACTGCGAAGAAGACGAATCCGACGAAGAAGAGCCTGAAGAAGATGAAGAAGCCCCGTAAGTAACTTCAGAACCAGAAGACGAAGCGCCCTCGCCCTGCCTAGGAGTCCCGTCCCACTTCTCAAACAAATCAAACACGCCACTCACCGCCAAAATAATCCAAATTCGACCCAAGCCAATTACTTTTATAATGCTTGCGAAACCGAAATTATATAGGATTACTGGTTTAAATATTTACGCCCCAAAGAATGCGTTAAATAAGCCAAAAAACAACAAATAATTGATTCAAAGTGATTTTATGGGAATGCCGCACCACGTACTGGAAGAAGTAAGCGAAGCAGAAATGGCTGTGTTCAAAAAAAAGCTAAAAATGCTTGAATCAATAAAAGGAAGACACACCGAACTCATCACACAGTACATCCCGCCGGGAACAGACAGAAGCACTGTAATGAACACGCTTGGAGAAGAAATAAACCAGAGCGGAAACATAAAAAGCCCATCGACGAGAAAAAACGTTCAAGGCGCTCTAAGGAAAATAATAGGATTCTTAAAAAACATTAACTTCAAACTCCCCGCAACAGGGCTAGTAGTATTTGCCGGAAACATATCCGAAAACGAGGGAAGAAGCGACATAAGACTATTTACAGTAACGCCGGTAAGACCGCTGAAAGTAAAACTCTACTGGTGCGACTCGGCATTCCACATAGACCACTTAAAAGAAATGATGGCGCCAAACGACTTTTACGCAATAATGACGATAGACAAGAACGAAGCCACAATAGCCCAGCTCGTTGGACGAAAATACGAAATGCTCGGACACTTCACATCAATGGTTCCGGGAAAATCAAGAGCAGGGGGACAATCATCGCAGAGATTTGAAAGACTAAGAGAAGAAGCAATGCAGGACTTCTTCAAAAAATCCGCGGAAAAATTCAATTCATACTTTGAACCATACCTCGCAAGAGTAAAAGGAGTAATAATCGGCGGACCCGGAATGACAAAAAACTACTTTATTGAAAAAAAAGTAATACACCACGAGCTTGAAAAAAAAATACTTGGAGTCGTTGACACGGCATACACGGACGAAGGCGGAATAAGAGAGCTTGTGCAAAAAAGCCAGGACCTGCTTAAAGACTCGGAACTTGTGAAAGAAAGACAAATACTCGACAAGTTCCTTGGGGAAGTCGCAAAAGACGGGCTTGCAACATACGGACAGGCAGAAGTGGAAAAAGCCCTGGACGAAGCGAGAGTATCGACACTAATAATATCAGAAGACATCCCATGGACTGTGTTTAGAGTATTCTGCGAACACTGCAACACCGAAGAAATAGTAGTGGTAAAAGAACCTGAAACATTTGAAGAATCAAAACTAAGATGCTCAAAATGCAGTTCAAGAGTGGAAACAATAGAAGAAATATCATACCTTGACTACATGATAGAACGCGCTAAAAGCTTCGGGGCAGTCATAAGAGTAATAAGCACCGAAACAAATGAAGGAAAGCAATTCCTTGACGGATTTGGCGGACTGGCAGCGCTATTAAGATACAAAATGTAGCTGAAAATAAAACGAACCTGTAAAAAAACCCCAAAAACTGAACTTATTTTTAAAGATGATGAAAATGAGCGACATATTCTACACTACAACACCCGCGCTAAAAGGAAGAGTGAAACAAAGATACTCTGATTTCATGGTTGAAGAAGTCCTTGAAGACGGATACGTGTGCAAAATAGAGCGATTCAATAAAACTTGGGAAGAAAGAGGCGAGAGGGCGCCGATGACAATCCCTGCGCGAAACGGAGAAGAACACCTGCTATTAGACATGGAGAAAATCAACACTGATACGGCAAGCGCGATAGCATTCATAACAAGAGGAATAAATGTAAGCAAAAAAAGAGTAGGGTACGCTGGACTAAAAGACAAGCGCGCAATAACCTGCCAAAAAATAAGCCTATACATGCCCGACGCAGGACTTGTTGAAAGATTCGGAATAAAAGGCATAGAAATACGAAACCCAAAGTGGAGCAACAAAAGAATAGAACTCGGAGAACTCAAAGGCAACAAATTCACCATAGTTATAAGAGACATAACCCAAAGCGAGGAAGAAACTAAGAAAATACTTGAAGAATTTGAAAAACAAGCAGCAAAAGGAGTGCCAAACTATTACGGCAACCAGAGATTCGGCGGAAAACGAATGATAACCCACAAAGTAGGAAAGCTGATGCTTAAAGGAAAATTTGAAGAAGCGGTAAAAATGTACCTCACAGAAACTTATGAAGAAGAAAAAGAAGAACTAAAAAATGCAAGAATAAACCTCGCAAAAACAGGCGACTACAACCAGGAGCTCAAAGAATTCCCGTTCGACGCAAGAAGCGAACGCGCCATAATAAACCAC
>CAZJAE010000032.1:0-613 GCA_964544205.1 uncultured archaeon | reverse complement strand
AAACCACTTAATCAGATACCCAAACGACTATGCGGGCTCATTTGGAACACTTTCAAAGAAAATAAGATACTTATTCTCGCACGCGGTTCAAAGCGATTTATTCAACAAAATACTTGAAGAAAGAATGCGCGAGTACGGCGAAAAATCTCTTGAAGAAATAGAAGGCGATGAACTCATAGACGGAGTCCCTGCAATAATACTCCCAGGATTTGAAAGCAAGTTTGCGGACGGAAAAGCAGGCGAGATAGAAAAAAGAGTGCTTGAAAAAGAAGGCGTGACGTTTAACGATTTTAAGACAGACAAGATGGGCGAACTCTCAAGCAAAGGAGATAGAAAAGCAATAAAACTAATCCCGCAGGATTTTAAGATACAAAAAATAGAAAAAGACGAGTTCAATGAGGGAAAACTTGCAGTCACGCTGTCATTCTTCCTCACAAAAGGAAACTACGCGACAACAATACTAAAAGAACTCATAAAAGAAGAGATATTCTGAACAAAAAAACAAAACTTGACAAAAAAATCTTGTTAAAATCACAATTTTGACTCAAAAAAACTGTTGAGGATTAATAATCGTCTCCCCAGTCAGAATAGTCATAAAAATTAGAGTTCGTGT
>CAZJAE010000031.1:0-8491 GCA_964544205.1 uncultured archaeon | reverse complement strand
TATTTGGCACAAAAAACGCTACTTCAAAGGCAAAAAATGAGATAAAAGCGCTTCCCCGGCTTCAGATAAAGAAGCCCCAAAAGCAACCACCCCGTCCTTATGCCCCGCCATTGCAAACACTTTCTCCTTCAAAACAACTTTGTTCTTAAGAAGACTCCCGACGCTAAGCGCCATTTCCTTAGTCCCATAAGCCACAGAGTCAGGAGTAGAAGGAAATGAAGCAAGCAAGTGAGACCAAAGAACAGGGCTGTGCACATGAATAACAGCGTTGACGCTGGAAAGCGAAGAATAAATGGCTGCATGAGTCAAAGACTCTGAAGACGCCTTAACCCCCCCCACACAACACAACCAATTCCTTGCAAAATCAAAATCAATAACCTCAGAGTAATGCTTAAGCGACAATTTGTCAAACGCCCCAGTGGCTGAACCGGATATTATGAACTGATTAGACCCGCTCACCCTCGCGCTGATATTCCCAAAACCAACCCCATTAGAATATACTCCAATCAAACCAAGCGAAAAAAGCTTATCCCTCCAAGAGTTGAGCTCGCCAAACTCCAAAAACTCTCCCAAAGGCTGGTTCACCCAGTCAATATTGAACTTAATATACCCCTCATCCAAAAAAACCACGCAATGAAAAGGGCTGCAAGCAATTAATAAGCGTTCCCATAAAACAATATTTGAAAGTGAGATAGAATGGCAAAACAAGACATAGTCATAATCAGATACGGACACAGAGACGTAAGAGACTACCGGGTGACAAGCCACTGCGCGCTCGTGTCAAGAGCGCTAGGCGCAAGCAAAATAATCATTTGCGGGGCTGAAGAAAAAAGTGTGACAAGCACAATAAAAGGGGTAAACGAAACGTGGGGAGGAAAATTCAAAATAGAATTCAGCGACGACTGGAAAAAGACAGCAAAAGAACTCATGAAAAAAGGCTACAAACTAACCCACCTAACAATGTATGGAATACCAATCCAAGAAAAAGAAGAAGAACTAAGAAAAGAAACTAAAATAGCAATCATAATAGGTTCTCAAAAAGTCGAAAGGGCAGTGTATGAACTTGCAGACTATAATCTTGGCGTCACAAACCAGCCCCACAGCGAAATAGCCGCGCTTGCAGTTACTTTAGACAGAATACAAAACGGAAAAGAACTAGAAAAAGACTTTTCCGGTGGAAGATGCCAAATAATCCCGCAAGAAAAAGGCAAAAAGGTAATTGATTTAAAATAGTTTCCTAATGATGATATTTCATGCCTAAAAAGTCAATCACTAATCTTGTGCTAGTCAAAGACCTGCTTGACACAATAGGCGGGCAAGACGCAGTAGAACTTGTGAAAATCTGCGAAAGCAAGAGAAAAATGGTAACTGATGAAGAAATATCAAAAAAAATGAAGAAAAAAGTGACAGAGATAAGGGCAATTTTGAATAAATTACATTATAGAGGAATAGCGTGCTACCAAAAGACAAGGAACCAAAAAACTGGGTGGTACAATTACACTTGGGAAATAAAGAAAGACAGAATATCAGATATTATTGGGGAACAGCAGGAAGAAAATTTAGAAAAATTATACCAAAAAATGAATCTGGAAGCGGATTACTCGTTTTTTGACTGCGCCAAATGCAATGAAAGAGCATTATTCGAAATTGCAGCAGAATATAATTTTTTATGCCCCTCATGTGGAGGAAGTATGACTTCCGCTAATGACCCGGACAGAAAGAAAGAACTTGAAGGAAAGATCAAAAAAATAGAAAAAGAGCTGGAAACATTAAGCAAATATGAAGCAAAAGCACAAAAAGCTGGACGTATTTGCGGGCCAGCAAAAACAAAGTAAAACAACAGCCAAACGAAGTATTTTGAAGAAAACAAATAAAATTTGTTTTATTATTGCCAAAAAAGGCAAAATAAGCCAGTTTATAAGGTTATTTGACCAAATTAATCTTATTAAAGCTAGCGGGGTAGGGCAGCCTGGAGTGCCCGTCGGGCTCATAACCCGAAGGTCGGAGGTTCAAATCCTCTCCCCGCTATATCTAATTTTGTCAAAATAACCCCCCATAGTTCCGATAAACCCCCTTTCTCAAAAATACGACTAAAGACGTAATTTTGAGATTAAATTTTACACAAACTAATCAGCTGAAAATATCAACCTTTCAAAACCCCTAAAAACACACCCCTCACCACACGATAAATTTAGTAATTACGGCGCACAAAGTAGAAATAACAGTAATTACGAGGCTCACTTGACTAAAAAAACGCAAATTAGCAGCAAAAATAACAAATCCCAAAGTGCACCGTAATGAACAAAGCCAAATATAGTAATTACCACTCATTACGAGTAATAACTATAATGAAACCTCATTACCGTAAAGTATTTAAATCATTACCATCATTATATTAATGATGAGAAAATGGTTGGATTGCTTGAAGTAATTAGAAAGATGTTTGGTTTAGGCCCAAAAATGCAGGAAAAACCAAACCCAGCAGCACCAGTGAGTGAAACTAGGAAGAAGTTAGAGGTGCGCTCAATATGGGATTTTTTGCAATTCAACGAACATACCCAAGCATTCCATTTAGCGAGTGTTATAAGGTTTGATGAATGGGTTACTATGGATGAAATTAGGCGCAGAATCTTCGAATTATTCCAAGTAGATTATGAGAATGAACGCAGCTTATACCCCTACCTTAAGACAATGGTTGACATAGGCCTTATTGAGACTAATAATATTGGGGGAAAAAGGAAGTGGCGAAAGAAGGATCTGCTCATTAAAATAGAGAGAGAAGAAAAAGAGGCTGAAAAACAAGAAATTCAGGCAGAAAAAGCCCAAATTCAGCCTCAAAATTGATTAACTTTCTTGTCAGCGCCACCCACCACACGAACCCACCCAAAACCCCCTTGACAAATACACTTAATTTCTTGGACATGGGGAAAAAATATGAAAAAATGAAGGAAATGTAATAAATTGGCACTAATTGCCAAAATAACTAATTTTATTTATTTTTGAGGTTAATAATAAGGGTTTTTTTAAAGAAAATGATCTTTTTTAAAAATAAATCTGGTTTTTTGAGTAATTACTGTATTTTGAATCAATTTTAAGGTTGCTGCGGGGCTTGCGGAGGGTTTTGTGGAGAAGGAGACGAAACAGGGCCCCCTCCAAACTTCAATAATTTATAATTTGAATAAAACTCTTGAAGCGCTGAAGAAAGCTGATATGATTGTTTGAACCAGTCAAGATCAACAATAGCTTGAACATCCTTAAGAATAGCTCCTTTATACCCAGCATCCGCTCCCTTTTCAACCACTCTTTTTAATTCAGAAGATAACTTAACAAGCCCTTCCTGCCCCTCAATGAACTTTCTACTTAAAAGGTTTTCAACTGCTAAAACTACCTCTTTTTCATTAACATCCTTTTCATTCAAAAAATAAGTACACTTCCACTCGCCTTTAGTCTCCCAATTATGGGTAGGGTTATGCCCTGTTTTAAAAAATTCTTGAAGCGCTTGAAAAGCAGACGGGGGAATAATAACACAGTTCTTCCCAGGCCTCAAATATGGATAATTTGACAAAATTCCAGCCCTATGATAATGATAAGTCTTTCCAGAAGCTTTGTAAACCGCCTGGGTATAACCATAAATTGCCCTGAAAAGCTTTTGATAAGTATAAGAAGAATGTTTCACAGTATCTGGAATTATGAATCTATACTGTACAAAATAACTTCTAATAGGCACACCCAACACTTCCACTAATATACTCTATATACAACTAAAAAAATCCTTATGTATATAGTATATACATTAGTATTTATAAAGTTGAAGTTGAAATTTTTGTTTTTTAAAAAATTTAAATGAAGTTAATAAGCAGTTTGTCCAATAAATTGAGTTAAATATGATGATTTTGAAGATTTTTAAAAAAATAAAAAAAAGAAAAAGAAGTAAGGAGGGAGGTCCTTACCTTCTGTAATATTTATATCTTAATTGTGATGCCGGAGCCGGCTCTTCCTTTTCTTGAGGAGCTTCCGTCTGGAACGGCACATCTCTGCTTGAAACAATTATTATATCCTTAACCGATTTAACGTTCCTATAAGGAATGCTTTTTTCGCTTAAGATTTTTTTTGCATCTGACTTTGTTTTTACTTTCAAAGGTTCAGTTGTTATTGTCTCAAGTTTACCTTTCTCGAGGTTTATGATTATATCATAAACTTTGCCTTTATATCCAGCTTCGAAATCGTAAACATCCATGCCGAAAAGCTTTGATAATCTAACGCTCATACTAAATCCTCCCAATTTATTACACAGGAAATGGCGAAGAAGTATTTAAATCTATTGTGGAATCAGTCAAAACCTTGCTTAGGTTTGAAAATCAAACAAAACACAAAACCAACACAACTATACATAAAATAATTTTTCAATAATTGTTTATTTTCAAAAAATTTCAAATTATTTCAATAAATATATAACTATAAAACTAATTTTTTGATCCTCGCACCCCCCAAGCAATAGATTAGTGGAAGTGAGGGGACTGGGTGGCATTAATTTACATAACGCTCCGCAGTGAGTGCATACAAAGTAAACCCCGCCTGGAGTGTCTCATTTTCAGAAATGTTCTTATTATTGAAGCTAATGGTTCCAACAAGAGGATAACTAAATA
Source organism: uncultured archaeon (assembly GCA_964544205.1). Classification (GTDB taxonomy): domain Archaea; phylum Iainarchaeota; class Iainarchaeia; order Iainarchaeales; family JAAZKV01; genus JAAZKV01. The sequence goes on along the minus strand of CAZJAE010000031.1, from coordinate 3,845 downwards.
ACTTAAGCGAAACCTCAATTCCTTTCTTATTATCCTCCCCCTCAGCAGCTACCTCTCTGAGTACAATCTCTTCTTTTGGAGGAATAACAAAAGAGTCGCTTACAAGCGTCTTGTTGTTAATATTCACCACAAAATACTCTTTTTTAAACGGCCAAAAACCGTCTTTTGCCTTTTCCACTCTTGCCGTGCAGACAAGCTCGCCCGCATAATTGAACATTTCAGCGCTTTCCGCAAGCACAATTCCCCTAAACTTAATACTAAATTTTTTTCCCTTAATCTTAAGCAAGCCGGCTTCATACTCCGCCACTTCCCTGTCTTTTAAGGTTATTTTCTTGTTCCAGAACCCATTCACGTCAAGAATTATTATTGCCAAATAAACACCTACAACTTGTCAAGCGGACTTACAACTTTCTTCAACTGCTCGTTTGCGACATTAGTATACACTTGAGTAGTATTTAAGCTGCTGTGCCCCAAAAGAGACTGAATATATCTAATGTTAGTTCCGGCTTCAAGAAGGTGCGTAGCATAGCTGTGTCTTAAGCAATGCGGCGTAACGTGCTTGTTTATTCCAGCCGCTTTAGCAGACTTTCTAACAATTCTTTGAACAGTGTCTGTAGTAATGTGCTTTCCATTCTTTTTTGAAAAAACAAACTCGCTTTTGATTTTTTTTCTGTCTAAATACTTTTTCACTCCATGAATCCACTCTTTAGAAAGAATAATCATTCTATCTTTATTTCCCTTTCCTCCTCTTATAGTAGCAATTTTTTCCTTCATATTCAAATCTTCCACTTTTAAGTTAACCACTTCAGAAACACGACACCCAGATCCGTACATAAATTGGAGCATGAGCCGGTTTCTCCCAAACCTCGTGCTCTCAAAGAGCTTTCGTATCTCGTCTTTTGTAAGAACTTTTGGAAGCGTCTTGGCTTTTTTTGGAATCTTAATTTCTTCAAGCACCTTCATTTTCAAATGCTTCCCAAACATATACTCCATAGCAGCATGAATCAACGAAAGGGTGGAATTAGCGCACTCTTTCTCTTTTTTGTGCGCCAGATAAGCAACAATATCTTTCTTGTCAATAGCCGAAACAGGCTTATTGATGTGATAAAGCACTTCTCTTGCATAAAGCAAATACATCTTAAGAGTCTTTGAAGAATACCCTTCTACAATGAGTTCTTGTTTTAGTTCTTTAAGAAGCGACTCATATTCTGGGTTGACAACAGCGCTCTGTTCCACTCCACCCTGTGACTCTATTTCATTCAAAAAAGGCGTGTTCGGCGCCTTTATTGCAGAATTTTCTTCAACCATACAAAGAATATGCTTTTAGTCAATAAATAAATTGCCTTTCTCAATTTTTGCGCCCAGTTCGCAATAAAGAAAAGACGCGCTTTAACGCATTTTTGCTCCCTGCTTCGCGGCGCTGCGGAAAAGATTTTCTCCACCCAGCAATTTTTGCATCAGAAAGCGCCGGACTAGCCACTCGTCTTCGTCCGATAGGCCATTTCATTATCACATTCATTCTCTTTTTTCCAACCAAATTCCCTCTTTTATCCACAACAAGGTAAGGAAATGAGGATATCAGTTCGCGTAGTTTTGGATCAGCCCGCGCTTCCTTAATAGAGTCAAACAAAGCAACATACTCGGCTTTATACCTTGGAAAATGCTCTCTGATTTTATTAACCGTCTTAATTCCCATCCCAAGTTCCCCAGCTCCAAAAAGACTTGCAATAAAAAGCCCCTCAAAAGCGTTAGGTTCAGTCGCATGAACAACCTTTCCCGCGCCAGCAATACCAATAAGAATTCCTGAAGCAAATTTTGCGTTAAATGCCCATTCTTCCCTGTGCGACTGAATGAATTGAATACGCTCCTGAACGCTTTTTGGAAGATCCTTAAACTCTATTCGCATAAACAACACGCGTTTTTATCCCTTTAAAATCTGCCTGATAAGGCAAGGTTTTTAAGCGGGTTAGAGGATATCTTAATTATGCTTAGAAAACCGCAAAAACCTCCAGAAGGAGCAAAAATGAAGGACACTGCCGACATGGTTGCGTGGCGAAAAGAGTTTGAAAAAATGAAGACTGAAGACCACAAAAGCAAGCTCAAAGAGCTCGGACTTGACGATGAAGACTTGGAAGAATTTGAAGCAATGGAAAAAGGCGAAGTAAGTTTGGACCAAGAAATGGGCGCCGGCGAAGAACAAGAAAAAGAAGCCCCAAAGAAAAAAACAAAAAAATAGTCAAAACAAGCTGTTTGTTTAGGGAAATCGCTATTTTTTTACTGCTCTAATGCCTGAACTTTTAGAATTATATTTTACGTTTACAAAACCGTTTCTTAAAAGAAGCTTTTCAACACTTCGCCAAAACTCAGCCCCTTTCGTTTTCCCAGGATTAGGGCAGTAATGATACAAAACACTCTTTTTTTTCATAACTCTATATAATTCTGAATAAAATTCATCAGAGTAAAGCTCAGGCGCAAAAGAAACCGTCGGCGGGTCATGAATTACTCTGTCAAAAAACGCTGCCGAAAGCGTTTTGATTCCATCAAAAACACTTTCCTGCCTTAACTCAATTTTTTTATTCGAAAAAAGCTCTGAAGAAAAAGGATTATACTCACAAATCCTAACAACATTAGCGTCCCTTTCAAACACAATCACCCTTTCAACCCCGTTTGTTTTAGCCGCTTGTGTCGCAGTATACCCAAGACCGCAACAAGTATCAAGAATAACCCCTTTTAGGGGCGCAATTTCCTTGATTTTTGACAAAGTGTCTTCTTTTGGGGAAAAATGCTTAAAACGATGCATAGGAACTGAAGAGAGCATCAAAGTAGGCCAATCCCGCGTTGGTTTAAGCTTGTAAAAAAGGTTAGTGTCCTCGCCGAAAAACTCAATCTTGCGAAACACATCCTCATCAAGAACATAACAAGCATCATCTTTAAGCTTCAAAAGCGCGTCAACACCAAAATATACTCCCCCAACACTGATCTTACTCCCCTCAATTTCGGCCTTTTGAGTGGTGTGTCCCAAGTCAAAACTTGCCAAAACAAAAGATTGTCCTAATTTTTGAGCTTTAATTATCTTTTCAGCCTCATTCCTGGTCAAAAGGAGTTTTTTAGGCATCATAACGAAATATCTTGTGGATAAAGGTTTATATACTACTTTTGCTGCAATATGTATGGAGCTATTTTTTAGGAATTTTTCCGGAAAATAACACAGGTGAGCTAGAATGAGCAATGTATTGCTTGACTTAAATGTCGATGAGGAGCTAAGACTTCAGCTTTTGGCACAAGAGCAAAAGATGAGATCAAAGCAGCCAGAGGCATGGACAAAGACAAAATTCAGAAAATATGCTAACTTTGGCAGAAACAGGAAGAAAACTGCTGAAGAGATTCTGGGAATAGAGCCAAGAATCGAAAAATCTGATTCAAAAACCGCAAAAACAAAAACTGCGGCAAGAAAATAAAGATGAAGACTTTGTTTTTTGAGGCATCGTGCCTCAAAAACAATTCCTCTTAAAAAAAGTTGGCTTAAAGAACAAATTTTATTTAACAACTTCAAGCTTTCCCTGTCTTCCAGCGCTGATTTGAAGCTTTCCCTTATACTCCGAAACCCACCCATTAGTGATTTTCACTTTGTCGCCTTCATGAATCTTTTTGTAATCATCATTCCACAAAGTCAGAGACACTTCAACGCCTTCCTCGTCCTTAACTGCTGCGTTGCAAACAGTGCCTTGTCCCTGCGCGCTGGCAAAAGCCCTCGGCTCCCCCATTGACACGACTTCAACAACAAGCTCCTCAAAAGGAGTCTTTGGCTTCAAATCTTTAACAAGCATTACAACACCCGAAAGGAA
>CAZJAE010000030.1:0-8637 GCA_964544205.1 uncultured archaeon | reverse complement strand
GGAGAAGATTTTTTTGATTTCAGTTTTGACTTCAAAACCGGTTTCAAAACAGAAGACTTCTTTACTGATTTGCCAGTCTTTGCCCCTGACTTTTTCTTCGCAGGCAAATCCGCATGAGCCTTTTTCTTAGAACCAGGGCGCCTGCTATGTTTTGGAGAAATAACATCAACTAAATCATCATGAATGGTTCTCTCGCGCTTAACAGGTTTTTTCTTAACAGCGCCAGTCATTTCCTCAAGCGCATCCTCGTCAAACTCCATCGGGTAAAAACCAGTCTTTCCGCAGTTAAGACAGTCATAATAATGCCCAGCGTCAAAAATCCGCGCGCTGATTTTAGGGCTGAAACAATCAGGACAAACCTTAATGAAATGACCCGTAATTTTTCCCAAAACAATCACTCCACTACCTTTACTTCCTTAACCTTCTCAATGCCCTCAATCAAGTCCCCTGATTTTGGAGCTGATTGTTCCATTATGGCATTAACAGCATTGCCTAATTCAGAACGCGAATCAGAAGAACTCGGCGCCACAGGAATCGGCTTCTTTTTGGATTTGCCAAAATCCTTTCCAAAATATTCTATAAATTTTGAAGTAGTGGTGAGAACAAAAGTCCTTCCTTTTGGCTCTTTTTTAATGAAACCCTCGTCAAGCAAAAGCTTGAGGTGGTCATACGCTTTATTGTTCCTGTACTGAACAACAGTGCTCTGCGAAATGGGCTGCTTATACGCAATAAACGCCAGGGTCTTCATAACCCCCCTTGAAAACATAGAGTTTTGGGCAAACTGCTGAACTTCATCCTCATACTCTTCCTTAACCCTCATCTGATAACCGACAGGAAGCTCTACAATCTCAAGCGCGCTCTTGCGGTTATTGTAAAAATGCATCAATTCCCTAATCAAGGCAAGCGTCTCAATTCTTGAATTAACCTTCGCAATATTATTCAACTCTTCAACGCTTAGCGGCTTTGGCGACATGAAAAGCGCGGCTTCCATTATCTTTTCCTTCTCCATCCTGTTAATAGTTCCGCCAATGACTTCCATAAAACCAACTCAAAAACAAAAAACCTTAAAGCCGCAAACCAACCCGGCTGAAAATTAGAGGCGTTAAAAGTATTTAAAGATTCCTAAAAAGACAAGACGCAAAGCAAAACTAAGGCAATTCCTTCGCCCCAATATACCTTCTAATTCCAATAGTATTGTCAGGGTGAGTCATTCTCTTCAAAGCCTCGTCGCTAGTAGCCCAAATAACTTCCTGCCTCTGTTTCTCATCATCGGAAACGCTTGAAGGGGTTTCATCAACTAATTCAAGCAAAACAGGCTGGTCAATTCTATGCCTCCAAACATTCTTGTTCTCGGCAAAAAAATGCGACTCTATTAACCCACCAAGCTTCTTAACTGCCTTAACCTTAAACCCAGTCTCTTCAAACACTTCCCTCTCCGCGGCCTGCTCCGGACTCTCGCCGTCATCAATCCCGCCCACTACAGGCGCAACCCATCCGAACTTCTTCCAAAAAACAAGCAAGAACTTCCCGTCGCTCTTACGCTGAATCACAACAGAAATAGTGAGCCTCTTCTCCGCCCCGTCATGAGGGACTCCAAAAACAATGACTCCCTTTTTGCTCAATTTTGAATTATACTTCGCAACGACAGGCACTGAAACTTTAGAAACTGACTTTAACTCATCAGCCATAAAAACAATGCAACTCTCAAACAAATTTTTAAATCACTCAATCAACAAAGCCGGCTTTGCAGGGAATGCATTCTTTGCCTTCGCTTCTTTTGAATCCTCGGCTTTTATTACTTCAATAACTCCGAACTCTTTTGAAAGCATGCCGGCGGCTTCTTTTAGAACAGCGACTTCATCAAACTTTTCAAGCCCGCTCCAGTCACCCATCCTGTTCAACGCGGTTTTTAAGAAAACAGGAATCTCTCCCCCGCGCTTCTTCAACTCCGAATCAGCCATGAGCGCCTTCATTGCAGCCCCAAAGTCTGGCTTTGAGCCCACAGCGCTCTTAATTACCTTAAGCGCGTCCCACTTCCACTCAGGCGAAACAAAAAGCCTCACTTTTGAAACCTTTTCAAGCTTCGCAAGCTCCTTAACCCGCAAAATATCAAGCCTTAAGTTATTAACAACGCCGTCAATCCTCTCAAGATTCTCGTCAATTAATTTTTCGTCATACTTTGGCCATGCTTCAACCGACACAAAAGTATTGTTTCCGGTTTTGTGCCACAATTCTTCAGCAATGTGCGGAGCAAAAGGAGAAACTATTTTCAACAGCGCGTCAAACGCTTCTTTTGGAATCTCGTCAAGCGAGTCGAGGTGGTCCAAAAAAGCCATTATTGAAAGAATCGCTCTCGGGTAATCAAAACACTCAATTGTTTTTGTAACACTCCTTATCGCGATGTGCATTTTGTTCTCAGTGCTTCTAGACATTTTCACTTTTTTTACTTTCTCGCTCGCCCTGATGAATTTTGTAACCACACGATAAGAACCCATTACACCCTCATCGCTCCACTCCATTTGTTTATCAGGCGAGCAGACAAACATTAAGAATAATCTCGCAGTGTCAATCCCGTACTTGCTTGAAATATCAGTCTGGAAAACCACATTCCCTTTTGATTTTGACATCTTTGCGCCGTCCTTGTAGAGAATTCCCTGATTGAAGAGTTTTGAAAAAGGCTCGTCAAAGTTAACGTAACCCAAGTCCTTAAGGGCTTTGATAAAGAACCTTGCGTAAATCAAGTGCATTACTGCGTGCTCCGCTCCGCCAATGTATTGATCCACAGGCATCCAGTAATTTACTTTCTTTGAATCATAAGGTTTGGACTTGTTCTTATTATCGCAGTACCTCAAAAAGTACCAGCTTGAATCAACAAACCCGCCCATAGTGTCTGTTTCTCTCTTCGCATCCCCGCCGCACTTAGGGCACTTTACATTTACAAAAGACTTTGAAGTCAAGAGAGGGTTTCCGTTAAATGAATAATCAACATCAGTCGGAAGTTTAACAGGCAAGTCCTTTTCAGGCACAGCGACTTCACCGCACTTCGCGCAATGAATAATTGGAATCGGAGTCCCCCAATACCTCTGCCTTGAAATAAGCCAATCGCGGATGCTGTAATTAACAACTTTCTTTCCAAAACCTTCTTTTTCAAGCCAGTCAGCCATTTTTGGAAGAGCTTCGCGGTTATTCATTCCGGAAAACTTTCCAGAGTCAAACAAAACACCGTCATCAACAAAAGCATCCTTAAAGTCCTTAGGGTTAATTGATTTTCCGTCTTTGCTAATCATAAACTTTAGAGGAATATTGTATTTTCTCGCAAACCTAAAATCCCTCTTGTCATGCGCATCGCACATAACTACGCCGGTTCCGTACATGAGCGCAAAATTTGAAACATAAATTGGAATCTTTTCGTTATTCACAGGGTTAATTGCATACCTTCCAGTAAACACGCCCTCTTTTTCCTTCTCTTCATTAATCCTGTCCTCAACTTTTTCTTTCTCTACCTTCTTCACAAAAGCCTTAACTTCTGCTTCCTGCGGTGTTCCCTTTACAAGCTCGTCAACAAGAGGACTCTCGGGAGCAATTGCCACAAAAGTAACTGAAAAAATAGTGTCGCACCTTGTAGTGAAAGCCGGAAGCGGCGCATTATTGTGCGCGAGTTTGAAATTAATGTTAACTCCCTCGCTTCTGCCCACCCAGTTTCGCTGCATGGTTTTAATTTTGTCAGGCCACTCAATCTTATCCAAATCAAGAAGCAATTTGTCAGCATAAGCCGTTATCTTAAAGAACCACTGGGCGAGGTCCTTTTTTGTAACCTCGTTATCGCACCTCCAGCACTTCCCGCCTTCAGCTTCTTCATTCGCCAAAACCGACTGGCAGTTCTCGCACCAATTCACGGGCGCTTTTTTTCTGTAAGCAAGGCCTTTTTCAAAAAGTTTTGTAAAGAAAAACTGGTTCCACCTGTAATACTCCGGTTCGTGGCTTGAAAGAACCCTGTCCCAGTCATAACTATTCCCAAGCGCTTTTTGATATTCCATTATTTTCTTTATCGCGCCTTCAGTATACTCAAGAGGAGGAGTGCCGGCTTTTTTAGCAGCAGTCTCGGCAGGCAGTCCAAAAGAATCATAACCCATCGGGTAGAGAACATTAAATCCATTCATTCGCTTAAACCGCGCAAAAATATCCCCTATGGTATAGCACCTTACATGCCCCATGTGGAGAAAACTCGCGCTTGGGTAAGGGTACATTTCAAGAACATAGCACTTTTCTTTCTTTGAGTCTTCTTTGACTGCAAAGATTCTTTCCTTCTCCCATGCATCCTGCCACTTCTTTTCAACAGAGGCAAAGTCAAATTTTTCCCCTGCTTGTTCAACAGCCATACAAGAATAAGTTTTAGGTAGCATTTTTAAAACAAATATTAAGCGGTTTTTAACTCAAAGAAACGATTATATACTAATTTTTCCTTTGTTTTGCGATGGATAAGAAAGTGCTTTTCGTTCTTCCGGGAGCGGTTTTATCGGTTCTTGTTGGAATCTTCACGCTTCTTGGAGCTTATTACTTCTCGCTGAGCGGAATCAGCCTCAAAATGTTCTTGACTATAAACACATTCCCGTTAATAAACGCCGTTCTCACGCTAAACTTTTTGATTTTCTTGATTTGCGCGGCGCTTTCAATATCAATGATGCTCGTCATTGGGCGAAGATACCCGCTCACAGGCGCGCTTTTACTGACAATGATTCCTTACTTTGCCGGAGCCGCTATAGGAGCGTTCATTTTCGGATTGAACGATTTTTTCATTCCAATAATAGCATCGGTTGCGGGAATACCTGTAGGAATAAGATTTTTGGCTGAAAAAGAAGACGAGTTAAGATACTTAAAGAGACCAAGAGCGGGGGGAAGCGCAGCGGGCAGAATAATTACAATAGCTTCGCTGATATTCGCGCTCTTTTTGCTTTTCCACACCCTACCGCAGAAAGAAACACTGCAGGAAGAATTCATCCCAGAACTCCTCCTGATGACTATCGGCGACGAGAACCTGTCAATGGGGGATTCTTTTAGAATGCAGCTCGCAGGAGCAATTTCTGAACAACAAGTATCAACAATAGACACAATGCTTAGAACTCCTGCGCTTAGAAACCTGTCAGAAAAGAACGACCCTGATGCGCAGAACTTAATCTCCTCGCTTGAAGCGACGAAAACCAACTTCAGGGGAGAAGAATTCAAAAAAGACGTTGCGGATAAGCTTGAAAGCCAGAACCTTGACATTGGAAAAGAACTCCTCGGAAAATTCCCGATGATTGCTCTCGTTGCAAGATTCGCATGGCTCTTATACCCGTTCACGGCGCTTGTAACACTCATGTTCATCGGCGGGCTTGTGACAAGAAACCTTGCGGCAGGGTTTTACGGACTGATTGGAAGCTATATACGCCCGGAAGAGGAAAACATGCGCACTTACGCCACTACCGAGGAAGAAAAGGCTCAAACCGAACAAAACAATAACAAATAAAAACAAAAAACGCCCACATTCTATTCATGAATGACAAAGTAGTGCTGGATGACAGGAGCTTTAAAGCGCTCAGCGCCGACTCAAGGGTAAGCATACTAAAAAGCCTTGGAGAGAGAAGAAGAACGCTAAGCGAACTAAGCACAAAGCTAAGCCTTGGAAACTCCACAATAAAAGAACACTGCGACATTCTAATCGACGCCGAGCTGATAAGACTCGTTGACGAGGGCAGGAAGTGGAAGTACTACGAACTCACGCCCAAAGGAAAACAAATAGTTTCGCCAAATCTCTTTGACGAAGTTAAAGTCCTTATCGTACTAGGGCTTGGCGCGGTAATCTTCGGCGGTTTTATTATGATGATACTATCCGCAACAATGCTTGGAGCAACAAGCCAGGCAACTAACGCAATTGACAATTATGCGCAAAAAGACGCTTACAATGCGCAGATAGAATACACTGACGCGGTTAATGAACAGGCATCAACAAAAATGCTTGCAACAGGAACTGCAGGAGCCGCAATGCCTGCGCTTAACAGGGACTTAAATGACCAAAACGACTACGAATCAGGAGATTTGAAAACTTACGCAAATCAGGCGCCTCCAAGCGATGTTTACGCGCAGTGCACAATACAGCAAACCCCGCAGCCAGGAGTAGAATTTTACATTTCAAGCACTATACTTGCGCTGATTTTTGGAATGCTACTTGGATGGGTATTTACAAGAAGAGCTTGAAAAAGAAGACAATCAAGGTTTGTGAGAATAGAAGCGCTTTTAGAAGGGCTGGGGCGCATTATCTAAGAAAACCCATTACAAATATTATTACAAGAGCGATTACTTCAACAATTATTCCAATAACAAGCAAACCGCCAAGCATTTCAAACAAACCAGTGTTCTGCTCAATTAGAGGATTTGTTGAAGGAGCCGTTATTTTTCCTTCCTTCTCTTTAACATCGTCGTCAAAACCTTCAATCTCTCCCTCGGATTTTGTTTCAGTCGCTATAACCGACAAATCCTTAGAAGACTTTTCAACAGTTTTTGATTTTGACTTTGCGACAACCTTTCCGTCAACTTCCTGCGTAGTAGTTGAAACAGTAGTTTTCTCCACAACAGGAGAATCCGCAGGAGCGCTGGACTTTGACTTGTCTTCAAGCTCAAGCGCTATTTTAGCCGCAGCCAAAAAACTGCTCTTCTTTTTCTTCACCGGCTTTTTCTTTTTAACAGGCATAGAAAAGAAATGAATGAACTCCCTTAAATATATTACGCTACAACCCAAAACGAAAGCCAAAAGCATGGGAATAAAAACACATTTACTTTGTCCTCTTTATGGAAGAATATGATGTTGCAATAATCGGGGCAGGACCCGGCGGACTAACTGCCGGAATTTACTGCGCAAGATACGGTCTTAAGACTGTAATAATAGAAAAAGGAATAACCGGCGGAACTGCGACGCTTGCAAGCACTATTCAAAACTACCCGGGGTTTGAGGACACGAGCGGAATAGAACTAATGATGAAATTTGAAGCGCAGGCAAAAAAAGCGGGCGCGGTAATTGAAACTGAAATAGTTGATAAGATAATTGACAAGAAAAAAACAAAAGAAATCGAGCTTCAGGAAAAAACAATCAGCGCAAAAGCAGTCATCGTGGCTGTAGGGGCGAAGAGCAAGTGGCTCAAAGTCAAGGGAGAAAAAGAGTACTTAAATAAAGGGGTTCACTTCTGCGCCACATGTGACGGACCAATGTACAACGGCAAGGAAGTAATTGTGATAGGCTCGGACAACAGAGCCGCTGAAGAAGTCGTATATTTATCAACAATCGCGAAGAAATCCACGCTCATTAGCCCAAAAAAAGAACTCACTGCCGACGCCGCAAAGCAAAAAACAATGGCTGACAAGAACGTAGAAGTTCTCCTCGGGGCGAATGTGTTAAGGTTTGAAGGAAACGAAATGCTGACAGGCGCGGTAATAAAAACTTCTGACGGCAAGGAAAAACTAATCCCCTGCTCGGGAGCATTCATTTACATAGGCTCGGAGCCGAACACCGAATTTGTGAGTGTAAAAAAAGACGAGCATGGAAGAATAATAGTCAATCAGTCGATGGAGACAAGCGTTAAGGGAATACTTGCGTGCGGAGACTGCATAAAAAAAGAGCTCTACCAAATAGCGACTTGCGTTGGAGAAGGCGCAACAGCAGCGTTCACAGCGTCAAGACTCGTCCACAACGGGCATGAAGAAGAATAAGGCGCGAACATGAAAGAAAAATTCCCCAAAAATAAAAACAAGTTCTTAAAACTTATAAGATTCAGCCAAGAGCTCGCCCCAATATTAAAAAAACTAAAAATCAAGCCCGTTCTCTGCGGAAGCACCGCGTATTTTTACTACACTCATGACAAAAGCGCGAAGATAAATGACATTGACTTTTTGGTTCCAAGAAAAAGCATGCAAAAACTCATCAAAGAACTGAAAAAATCCAAAATCAAGACACGATTTATCAAGAACTGGGAAAGCATTATCGCGGGCGAAGAAACATGCAGGATTGACTTTGACTGCTTTGAGAGATATTATTTAGGAAAGGCAAAAAAATTCAAAAAAGCGGCAATCGGAGGGGAAGAATTTTCAATTCTTGGATTAAGCCCGCTCACACTCGCTTATGAATTCGCCGCAAGAGCATCAAAAGACAAGCCAAAAGAGCACCAAAGAAAATTAAACGTTCTCAAAAAGCTTGAGAACTGAATTAATCTAACCAAATTCGGCAAATAATTGTTTACTTCTTCGCGCCGGCTCTCTCGGCTACAAAATCCTTTGCCTTGGCGTCATAATCAATCTCTGTTCCGCGAAGCATTCGCTCCACTCTGGGAATAGAGAGAACAACAATTGCGTCAGCCCCGTTCTTTGCCTCAACGCTCGCATCTTCCTTGTCCTTTTTATCAGCAGGCTGGAAGTCAAACTCTCCACCGAACACCTGAACTATTCGTATAAACTTCTTCTTCCCAAGCCTTTTCTTCAGCTCCAAAAAAGCTTTTTTTGAAAAAGCCATTCTCGGCATTTTCTCATATTCTTCCACTCTTTTATTAGCGGCTTTGACCATTTCATCAACGTCTTTTTTAGTCATTCCGTGAGCAAGGCACCCCTGCTCTA
>CAZJAE010000029.1:5889-9090 GCA_964544205.1 uncultured archaeon | reverse complement strand
AAGCGACTGGAAGATGGAAGGAGACAAGGCAGTTCTTGTTGGAGCAAAGAACGAAGGCAAATTGTTCTTAAAAGTTGTTAAGGACGCTGGGTGCAGTAAGGACGCTGAGAATGCGTGCCCTGTTAAGTGCATCAAGGTTGAGCAGTCCAAATAAAGTTAGTTTTTAGAGTAAATGCTTGAGCGCTTTTTTTAGCCTCAAAGCATTACAACTCTTTTTTTATAATCCAAAATAGCTTTAAGTGAAGTTTTTTAGAGTTCTTCAAATGTTTTTTTCAATAACAGGGCGTCGCTTTCAATGTTTGGCGATTCGCATATTATAAGTCCTGCGCAGTTCATGTCTTTTAGGGCTTTTAGCAGTTCTTCGTACTTAAAGTCGGATTCTTTTAGAATCAAGTGGTTTTTTTCGCCTTTCTCCGAGTATGCTATGCCTGATACGTGGCAGTGCAAGTTCTTCAAATACTCTTTTCCCAAAACTTTTTCGCTTTTTTCAAGAGCTTCCCTAAACTCTTTATATGAGTTCATTTTTCCCCCGCTCCTTGCGTGCAGGTGTGAGAAGTCTATGCATGGGAATACGTTGTCTAACTGCGAGCTTAGTTCAATGAGTTCGTCAAGCGAGCCGAATTGGGTTCCTTTTCCTGTGGTTTCTGGGCGGATGCTTATTTTTCTTCCATCGTTTTTTATTTCAGAAGTTATTTTTTTCATTTGGATAAGCACGTTTTTCATTGTCTGCGTAGGAGAGTCTTTTAGGTAAAACGCTGGGTGGAATGTCATTGAGTACGCGCCGCAGTCATCCGCTCTTTTAGCAGCGGACAGCACTCTTGATATTGATGCTTCTTGTTTTTCTTTCTCAACAGCGTTTAGGTTAATGTAGTAAGAGCCGTGGCATGTTAACTGAATGTCGCTTTCCAGCATTGTTTTTTTCACAAGAGGAGCTTTTTCTTCGGAAACATTTACTGAGTGCACAAATTCGAGCTCCATCCCGCCAAGCCCGAGTTTTTTTACGTGTTTTATTCCTTCAATCGTTGACGGATCCGGCGTTGAGATTGGTATTCCTGCTGTTCCGAATAATAATTTCTTAAAAGCCACTTGTTTTCATCTCCGACATGTTTGAGTGCTGTTAAGTTAATAAAAAACATTGCTTCTTGTTCCGCGCAGAGCAGCTTTTAGTTTTGTTTTTAAAGTAATGCTTTCTGTTTATTAGAGAATCAAACGGGTTGGTAAAACTTGAGTGAAGAACATAATCACGAGCATTCTCACGAAGGACATTCACACAAACACCACGAAGAGCACAGTCACACCCACGCCCACACCGACCAGGCTAAGCACGCTAAGCACTTTTTTGGAGAGCATAAAGAGCATCACAAGAAAGCTGATTATTCAATTGATGGAATTAAGCAGTATTTGTGGGACAATAGGCAGATTATTTTCTTAATGATTGCAGTGTTTTTGCTCGCGTTTGGAATAAGAGCGCATTTAATGAAATACACTTACTTGTTTGAATTTGATGCTTTTTATCACGCAAGGCTTGTGGAGCAGATTATTACTGACGGACACATCGTGAGTCCTGATCCTCAGCTTTATTACCAGTTGCCGGAGGGAGGGGCTCTTCCTCAGCAGTGGGAGATTTACCATTACATCAGCGCTTGGGGTTATAATATCCTAGCAATGGGCCAGCCTTTCAATAAAGAACTTTTAATGTGGTGGATGCAGTTTAACCCTGTGATTTTCGGCTCGCTGATTTGCGTTGTAATGTATTTCTTGGGAAAGGAAGTTTTCAACCGCAGAAAAATTGGTTTAATAACTGCTTTTGTTGCGGCGGTTACCCCAGCTTTTGCTTACAGAACAATGGCCGGAGCACAGGGAGATAACGCTTTTGGCTTTTTGTTCATGGTAATTGGTTTTGTGTTTTTTGTTAGAGCTGTTAAGAAGGACGGGATTGACAAGAATTTGCTCATTAACGCGGCTCTTGGAGGATTATTCTTTGGCTTAATGTCCATGACTTGGAAGATGTACTTGTTAATTCCGCTAATTGTCATCGGATACACTTTGTTCGCTTTGTGGTATGTTGCTACTAAACAGGAGCATGCTCCAAAGAACTGGAAGGATAATAATGTAATCACGCTTGGAATCAAGGTTTTTGTTTCAATGATTATTTTCCACTTGATGTCTTATGCTTACGGCGAGGACTGGATTACTGACGCGCTCGGATTTGTTGGAGGAGCAGTAGGTATTGGGACTTTTTACACCATGATTCTTACAATCATTGCAATTGCGGCGATTGTTTTAATCAGCGCTTTCTTTATTTCGAAGACTTCAAGCGAGAATAAAAAGTACTTGCTTTGGGTTGTTGTTATCGGGCTTTATGTTGCATTTTTTGCAATGGTTTTCTTTTTCATAACAAAACCTGATTTGACTGACAGATCCACTCTTGCTTCAATGGTTGGGGAAGAGAGCGTTGGTAACAGCTTTTTTGGAACAAAGTACAATGATTTGATTATTTTCCCTTGGCTTGCGCTTGTTATTTTCCCTATTAGCCTTTTCCTTTACGGCAACAGGAAGGACTTGCACCCCGCGATTATTTTCTTTATGTGGACGGCAATTACCCTGTTCATGGCTTGGTATAAATTGAAGTTCACTTTCGTTTTCGGACTCGCTATAGCTCCTGCGGTTGCGCTTTCAGTTTTTGTTCTAATTGAAGGGTTGAAGAAGTATTCAATCGAGAGGGGAATTGAAGCGAGAGTAATTATTGGAGTGGTGTTTGTTTTAATCATTCTTGGAGTGGGCGCGAGCGCAAGGTTCTTCCCAGATTATGTTCCTTATGTTGATGAGAATCCGCAGTGGAGAGCGGCGCAGGCTTGGATTGTTTCAAACACCCCGGCTGACGCTAAGTTCATGAACTGGTGGGATCAGGGGCACATTCTTGCTTTCTTGACTGACAGAAAGTATTCAACAGATAACAGAAACTATTCGCTTGAAGCTAACCAGGCGCTGGCAGAGTTTGCGGTTACTACTGATACCAACAAGGCTTACTTTATAGCTTCTCAAAAGATTGGCGCGGACTATGTAATTCTTGATTCTTCAATGTTTTATTCAGGACCGACTTTTGAGTATTATATTGCGGATAAGATTGACTCAAAGCTTGCAGCTAAGTACCAGCAGGGAATTGTGCAGATATTGAACTGCTCGCAGGATGCTAACAAG
>CAZJAE010000029.1:235-5879 GCA_964544205.1 uncultured archaeon | reverse complement strand
CTGAACAGAAGTTGCAAAGAGCGAATGGGACAAGATTGCTACTAAATGGAAATCGACACCCGATGATTTTTATAACGGAACAGAACCAGTGTTTTATTACAGAAGCGGGCTAAATGTGCTTGTATTGAACACTGCCATGAATAACACTAATCTTGCAAAGGTTTGGACTAACAGCGACGAGACGAGCAAGTATTACGAGACTGCTTATAATAAAGACGGCGTTTTGATTTTGAAGATAAAGAAGTAACTCTTATAATCTTTGGAGTCTTCATCATTTTAAAGTTCGTTAATTTAAAGCGGTGGGTTTTTGGCTGAAGTTAATTATGAAAAGTACGCTGAGGATACTATATACTTTGGCGAGTACGGCGTTGATGCTGAGCTTTCAAAAGCAATTAGCGAGAGAATGAAAAAGGAAAAGATAGTTTCTCTTCTTGACATCGGCGCCGGTGACGGCCAGCACTTATTTGCCCTTGCAAAACAATTTCCAAAGCTCCGGCTTTTTGCTCTGGATATTTCAAAGACAAGGATTGACAGGATTAAGGAGAAGCTCAAAAAGAGGCTTGCCGGCGGATTTGTTGAGGATATTTGCAGGACTAAGATTAAGAGCTCGTCTTTTGATGTAGTTACTTCTGATCAGGTTATTGAGCATGTTGACTCGGATGAGAAAATGGTTGGTGAAATTAAGCGTATCTTAAAAAAAGGAGGTTTTTTTAGAGTGTCTTCGGTTTACAAAAAGTGGTACGGGTGGTATTTTTACAGGTGCAACAACAAGTGGGTGCTTGACCCTACTCACGTCAGAGAATATTCGTCCGTTGAGGAGTATAGAAAGCTCTTCATGGACAAAGGGCTTTTTGTTAAGAGCGTGAGGGTGGATCCGATTAATTTTTCGGTTGTGGATTTTGTTTTGAGGAGATTAAAAATCAAGACTGCTTCGCGCGGCGTGGAAAAGTTTAGAAAAGCTTTTGCTTCGCTTAATATCCCAAAGCCAGGATATTACATAATCACAATTACTGGGACAAAAAGTTAGGCGGCTTGGAAAAATAATGATGAATCGTTTGTTTTCACAAACGTACCAGACTAGTTTAAAAAGCAAAATAACGTGATTTGTTTATGTTTCAAGCGCTGGGTTATCTGGTTTTTTACGCTGTTGCAATGCTCACGGTTCTTTTTGTAGCCCCTAAATTCATCAAGAGAATGCATGAACAGGGACTGACTGGAAAGGACATGAATAAGCACAACAAGCCCCTTGTTGCGGAACTTGGCGGAGCAGTAATCTTTTTGGGTTTTAGCTTCGGCGTTTTCGGGGCAATTTTTTTGTCAACTTACCTTGGAATTGTGCCGGTTAATTTAAGCGTTTTATTCGCGGGATTTTCAACAATAGCAATGATGGCTTTTATTGGAGTTATTGACGATGTTATAGGATGGAAGAAAGGAATAAGGCAGTGGCAGCACGCGCTTTTCCCAGTAGTTGCAGCTCTCCCATTAATGGCTATTGCGGCGGGAGAAACTACAATGGCTCTCCCGATTTTTGGAACAGTTAATCTTGGAATAATTTACTCTTTGATAATAATTCCTCTTGGAGTTACTGGCGCAAGCAATGCGTTTAACATGCTTGCAGGTTTTAACGGGCTTGAAACAGGACAGGGAATTCTCCTCACACTTACTTTGACCATAATTGCGCTAATCACTGGGCAATACACTGCAGCTGTTCTTGGAATCGCAATGATTGGAGCGTTAATTGCTTTCCTTTCGGTGAATTGGTTTCCTGCAAAAATGTTCGGGGGGGACTCGCTCACCCTCATGGTCGGGGCTAATCTTGCAGTAATGAGCATTATTGGGAACATGGAAACTTACGGCGCGATGCTCATAGGACTTTTTGTTATTGAATTCATAATCAAGGCAAGGCACAGATTCAAAAGCGAGTGCTTTGGAGTGCCTAACAAGAACGGAACGCTGAATGCAAATCCTAAAGGCGGTTCAATTACCCAGTTTATATTAAGAAGAGGAAAAGGAAAGCTTACTGAAACTGGCGTGGTGCTTAGAATTCTTGGAATACAAGCGGTTATTTGCTGTATTACTTTTATTTATTTTTTAATCAAGCTTTGGGGAATTAAATTATACTAAAACAAGAATTGTGTTCAATTAGCAAATCAAAGTTGTAAATCAAATGACGGGCGATTTTATTGGCTGAGGAAAAAACTAACTGCATTATTCTTGGAACAAGGGCGGAATATATCAAGACTTTTCCCTTAATGCTGAAAATGCAGGAAAAAAACATCCCTTATATTTTCATGCACACCGGACAGCATGACTTAAAGGATTTGTGCAGGGTTTTTGGAACAAGGGAACCTGATATTGTCCTAACAGAGCCGCCAAAAAAGACTACAAGGTTTTATGCGAAGACTACAAAGGCGATTAACTGGACTTTTGGGCTTGTGTTTAAAATAAAGGATGAAGTTAATAAGATTGAGAATCTCGGGTATGTTTACTATCATGGCGATACTATTACTACAGCCGCATCTGCTATTGCAACTTCAAAACTGTTGAACCCTTTTAAGAAGTACAAGAATGTGCATCTTGAAGCCGGGCTTAGGTCGGGGGACTTAATGGAGCCTTTTCCTGAAGAGATTTCAAGAAGGATCGCGGATAAATTTTCTGATGTTTTGCTTGCCGTTTCAGAGAGGGCAAAGAACAATCTTAAAAAAGAGGGAATTAAAGGCAGGATAATAATTACTGGAAACACTATTGTTGATTCCGCTGATATTGCTTTAAAGAGGGCAAAGAAAGTAAAGGTTCCAAAGACTTTTGCGCTTGTAACTCTCCACAGGCACGAGAATATTAAATCAAAAGAGAGGCTTGAAAGTATTATTTCAATTCTTGAGTATGTTCCTATTCCGTTCATGCTTTCGCTTCATGACAATACTAAAAAACAGCTGGAAAGCCACGGGCTTCTTGGAAGGCTAAAGGCAATCAAGAACATCAGAATCATGGAAAACAAGAATTATGATGATTTCATTTATTTGATGAGCAAGGCAAAGCTGATTTTAACTGACGGGGGCTCTATGCAGGAAGAAAGCCTGATTTTTAAAAAGCCGTGCATTCTGTTAAGGAAAGCCACTGAAAGACAGGAGGGGCTTGATACGCCAATTAATTATTTGAGCGGGCTTGATGTTGAAGAGACTAAAAAGAAGATTGACGAGTATTTGAAAATGAAAATCCCTAAATTCTCCAATCCTTATGGAAAAACAGGGGTTTCTGCGGGCATAGTGAAGGTATTATACCACAAATAACATTTACTTTCAGGTGTTCATTTGAAGGCAACGCTAATCCTTACTACTTTTAACGAAGCGGGGAATATCAAGAATCTTTTTGACTCAATTGCTTTGCAGAGCGAAAAGCTTGATGAAATTATTGTGGTTGATTCAGAATCGGTTGACGCAACAGCAAGAATAGCAAAAGAGTCGCTTAAACGGCTCAAAATTGCTCACAAAGTTATTGTGCGAAAGTGCGACAGGGGAATGGGGAGAAATATTGCAGTTAAAGAAGCAGCGCATGATTTTATTCTCGGAACGGACGCTGGGTGCGTGCTTGATAAGGACTGGGTTAAGGAAATGAAAAAGGCGTTTAGGGAAAATGATTTTGTTATAGGAAACTTCAAGGCGACGCACAACAGTTTTTTGGAAGAGTGCATGAGTATTGTAATGTACCCTGCGCCCGAGTCAAACAAGAAGCTTACAAATGCATCCTCAAGAAGCATTGGCTTTACTAAACAAGCTTGGGAAAAAGCTGGAGGCTATCCGGAAAATGTCGGGACTGGAGAGGATACTGAGTTTAATTTCAGGATAAAAAATGCAAAAGTTAGGATTGGCGAAGCCAAGAAGGCTTTTGCTTACTGGAAGGTGCGCCCGACAGTGTTCAAGTACTTTAAGATGTTTTACAATTACGGGCTTGGGGACAGGAAAAATATTTCAAGAATCCCAATTAACTTTGCTTTTTCACTTGGGTTTTTGCTCTACCACTTGGCAATAATAGCTCTCGCATTCATTAACCCCTTGGCGGCGGTAATATTAATCGCTTTTTTGAAGATTTATTGCTTTAAAACAGGGCTTTATGTAATGAAAAAGACTAAAAAGCCATCTGGATTTTTCTTTGGAACTTGGCTGTTTTACTTAAAGAGGCTTGGTTACAGCGCCGGGCTTGTGCTGGGTGTTTAAATGAAAAAAATAAGCGTTTTTCTCCAATACCCTTGGGTTTATCCGGACAGCACGTACTATAAGTCGCTCACAACACTCAAGCCCAAAGAAATTGAATTTGTCAACTCGGAAAATTTTAAATCTTCAATTGTTCTTAAATCAAAAAACGATATTCAAAATGTGCATAAATCAAACAAAATGAAGAAGCTTATTAGAGAAACCGCCCGAAAAGCAAAGCTTCCTCTTGTCAATGCCCACAAAACCAAAAAAGGGGAATTTGAATTGATTCACTGCGCGCATTGTTTAAGCAAGAACAAGAACACGCCATGGGTGGCGGATATTGAGTCAGAATGGCAGCTTTGGATTTCTGGAGAAAGTAACTTTATTTCAAGAGCCATTGCAAAGAGGTTGATTAAACGAAAGAACTGCAAAAAAATCCTGTGCTGGACGCTTCAAACCAAGAATAAAATTAGCAAAGTTTTTAACGATCCGGTGGTTGATTCAAAGCTTGATATTCTTAGATTCGCTTACCCGGCGCACAAGCAGGTAAGGCATTCAAAAAAATGCACACTATTGTTTATTGGGAGGTATTTTTTTGACAAGGGCGGGGACGTTGCGCTTGAAGTAATTGACAGAGTCACAAAATCAAATAAAAACACCAATGCTATTTTCATAGCGGAGACGCCAAAAGAGTTCATTGAAAAATACAAGAACAATAAAAAAATCAAGTTTATGGACTTGATGCCTCATGAAGAATTGTTCAAAAAGATTTACCCAAAAACAAGCATCTTTGTTTACCCTGGATTCTCTGATTCGTTTGGATTCATGTATATTGAAGCAATGTCGTTTGGAATACCAATAGTGACTGCTGACGGGTTTGCGCGAAGCGAGATAGTTGAAGACGGAAAAACCGGGTACATTGTACCAAGATATGAAGATAAAGAAAGAATAATATCTGAAATGACTTCAAAAACCAAATATTTGATACAAAATCAAAAACTTCGATCCAAAATGGGAAAAACCTCTCATGAAGAAGTTAAAAACGGGAAGTGGTCGGTGAAGAAAAGAAATGAAAAACTTTTGAGGGTTTATGAAGAAGCAATGAGTGGAGGTAATAGCTGATGGGAAAGAAAAAAATCCTTATCTTGCTTCGCCGGTTCCGCGGAGGAGTTGGTTCTTACACTAAAAGCGTTCAAAAAGAACTTGAGGCGCTTGGTTTTACAGTAAAAGTTGTTTCAAGAGAGGATGATTTGAAGATAAAGTCCGCTTTTGGCTCAATTGGAAGAATCAGAGAGATTGTTCAAAAAGAAAATCCGGATATTGTTTACACTCAGGACTGGAGCATGGCTTTTCCGTTATTGTTTCCTTCGCGAATTTTTAAAGAAAAGCATTTTTGTTGCTTTCACGGAGAGTCTCCAGGCGTGCTTGACAAGTCGATGCAGGGCATTGTC
>CAZJAE010000029.1:0-225 GCA_964544205.1 uncultured archaeon | reverse complement strand
GGCTCATGGGAGATAAGTTGATTGTTGTCAGCAAGAGACTGAAAAAGAAGTTCAAAAACGCGGTTGTTATTGAAGAAGGCGTTGACACAAATACTTTCAAACCGTTAAAATTAGAAAGAAAAGGAATCGGGTTTGCCAATCATAAAAATAATATTTACAATTATGAACTCATAAATGAAGTCTGCGAAGAACTTGGAAAAAAGCTTATTGTGGCGGAGAATCTTT
>CAZJAE010000028.1:0-9201 GCA_964544205.1 uncultured archaeon | reverse complement strand
CCCTACTCCTGGGAATTCAGTTAACTGGACTTGCACTGGGATGTACAGCGGAAGCGATGCTACCTGCACAGCGGTTCATTCTTCTCCAAGCAGCTGTAACGTGAACGGGACGAATGTCAATCACGGCGCAAGCGCTACGTTCTATTCAGCGTCAAGCGTTGCATGCGGTTCGACTTGCCAGTCGCAGTTAAGGACATGCAACAACGGCTCAATGAACGGAGACGCTTCTTACATTTATTCAACTTGCTCTGTAACTCCAGTTGACGGCGGGTGGAGCCCTTGGAGCGCTTGCCTTGGCGGAAACCAGTCAAGGACCTGCACTAACCCAGCGCCTGCGTGCTCGGGGCTTCCATGCATTGGTCCTGCAAGCCAGCCATGCGTGATTAATTCAATCACTGACTTGTACGCTACTCATGACGGGAATGTTAATATTGAATCAAAGTGCATTGCTGGAACAAGCGCTGTTGTGGTTATGAATTATGCCGACACTAACGAGGAAATTGCGAGATACTCTTCATATAATTGTCCAAGCGCGCTTCAAACAACTCATCACTTCATACCGGCGTTGAGAAGCAATTCGGTAATTGCAATAAACATGACTATTCCTAGTCCTTGCGACTTGTGCACAAAAACAGTTTACCTCCCAATTGCCCAAGTGACTGAAAGCGCTTCTGTTCCGGATAATTCAATTGTTGGAGTTCTTGTCCTAATTGCTCTTGTTGTTGGAATACTTTCAATAAAGACTGTAAGAAAGTAAAAACTGACAATGCTTTACTTGCAGAAATGTTTATTTTTTGCTGTCCTTAGCAAGGTTTAAATATACTCATGAACTCTAATTCATATGTGATATTTTGATGGAAAGCCCTACGCAAATATTGATTGAAGAGCACAAAAGCATAATAAAAGTGGTAAAAGCGCTTGAAAGAGAAGGCAAAAAAGTCCAAAAAGGCGGAAAAATTGACAAAGAATTCTTTTCAAAAGCAATTGATTTTGTTAGAAACTACGCCGATGGATTCCACCACGCAAAAGAAGAGGATATTTTGTTTGAAGAATTCTGCAAAAATGAATCCAAAGCGCACTGCAACCCAACTACGCAAATGCTTTACGAGCATGACGAGGGCAGGCACTTCATAAAAGGACTCGAAGCAGCGGTAAAAGAAGGCGACAAGCAAAAAACCGCTGAAAATGCGCTTGGATACGCCGCGCTTCTCACAGAACACATATTCAAGGAAGACAACATAATGTTCCCGATGGCTGACAATATAATCAACAAAAAAAC
The DNA here is from genome assembly GCA_964544205.1 of uncultured archaeon. GTDB lineage: Archaea > Iainarchaeota > Iainarchaeia > Iainarchaeales > JAAZKV01 > JAAZKV01. The sequence goes on along the minus strand of CAZJAE010000028.1, from coordinate 7,922 downwards.
TAACGAAAAAATGCTTGGAGAGTTCAAAAAAGCTGAAAATAAAAAGTTCGCCAAAGGGACAAAAGAAAAATACATAGCGCTTGCAAAAGAGCTCGATAAATGGAGCAAATGAATAAACAGCTTGGTTGATTACCATGGATACAATAAGCGATTTTGAAGAGATTGGAAAGCTCATCGAATACCCAAAGAGCGGGATTTTGAGCAAGAGAATCCCAAACGCCACTAAAATGAACATTACTTTGTTCTGCATGACTAAGGAAAGCGATATTGAGGACCACACTTCAACCATGCAGGGCACTGTGCACGTGCTTGAAGGAGAAGGAGTATTCACGCTTGAAGGCAGAGCGATAGAAATGAAGAAAGGAACGCTTATTTTTATGAAGAAAAACGCAGTCCATTCATTAAAAGCAAGGACTAACCTTTCTTTTCTGCTTACTCTGGCTTAAAACCACGATAAAACCAATTTTAGCGAGCTTAATAAACTATTGGTTTAATAAATTACTAATACATAATAACTAGCTTGGTGAAATTTGACTTGCTTTTTGAAAAGGTTAAGCTAAACAACAAGAAAGATTATTTTAAAAAATTCAAAAAGGAAATAAAGAGATGATATAAATGGAATTCAGTAAAATGCACATAGACAAAAAGCTCCTTGAAGGAATACACTTAATGGGCTTTAAGGAAGCTACTGCTATACAGGAGAAATGCATACCCGAAATCAAAGCGGGCAAGGATGTTGTGGGACAGTCGCTGACTGGCTCTGGAAAAACAGCCGCTTTTGGACTGCCGATACTTGAAAAAATTGTTCCCGGAGCGGGAATTCAAGCGCTTGTTTTGACTCCGACAAGAGAGTTGTGCGCGCAAGTAAGGGACAATTTAGAAACAATGGGAAAATTTTTGCCGGTAAATATTGTGAATATTTACGGCGGAGTTGGATTCTATCAGCAGATAGAAGACATTAAGATTGCGGAAATAGTTGTGGCTACGCCGGGAAGACTGCTTGACCACATTAACAGGGGCAATGTAAAATTTAACACTCTAAAGTACGTTGTTCTTGACGAAGCGGACAAAATGTTTGAAATGGGGTTTGAAGAAGACGTTGACAAAATACTTAGACAGACGCCAAGAGAAAGGCAGACTATAATGTTCAGCGCTACAATGCCAAGAGCTGCGCAAAACATTATCCAGAAATACTTAAAGAGCCCTGTTTTTGTAAAAGAACAGCTTCATGTTGACAGGAGCCTCTTAACTCAAGTATTTTATGATATTAGAAGAGAGGCGAAGTTTTCTTTGCTTTTGCACTTGTTAAAGCAGAAGACGCCAGGGCCTGCGATTGTTTTTTGCGGAACTAAAAGGGAAGTGGATAGAGTTGCGCACCAGTTGAAGAAACACGGTGTTTATGCAATGCCTGTTCACGGCGACCTTGCGCAGACAAAAAGACTCCACGCGGTTAATTCATTCAAATCTGCAAAGATTGATGTCCTTGTGGCTACTGATGTTGCGGCAAGAGGACTTGACATTAAGGATGTAACGCACGTTTACAACTATGATGTTCCAAGAACAGCTGAAGAATACACTCACAGGATTGGAAGAACTGCAAGAGCTGGAAAGAAAGGAGACGCAGTAACTCTGCTTTCAGCAAGGGATTATGAGAATTTTGAAAAAATCCTTAGATACAGCAAGCTTGACATAAAGCAGGAACACGTTCCGGACTTTGAGTTCATAGAAACAAAAAAGCACGATTTTGGAACCGACAGGCACGGATACAACCGCGATGATAGAAGACACAGCGCGCACGGAAGAGAATACGAGGGACACTCAAGGCACGACAGGGCGCCAAGACAGGAAAGAAATGATTTTAGGGATAATAGAAGCGGGAACAGAAATGATTTTGCGCAAGACAGAAACTCTTCTCCAAGAGAATTTGGGCGAAATAACCGCAGAAACTACCAAAATTCTGGACAAGATTTTCCTCGCAGGCACGAAAGAAATGAACACTTCAACAAACAAGCTCCAAGAACAGAACACGCACATAAACAAATCCACGACCACTCAAAAAAACTTGACCCGTTGCAGCAAAACGAAGGCGGGCAAACCGGCGGATACGAGAGGACTCCAAGAACACACGAACCATTATTCCCAACCTCGCACTACCACCCGGAACACGAAAAAAACAAAGCAATACTAAGAAGAAGCGAGAGACAAAAAGGTTTTGACAAATTTGGAAGAAAACACAAAACCCACGAAGAGAGGAGATTTAAGAAAACTACTGGAACAGACATGGAAGGAGCAAATGTAATGCTCACGCCACAAACTAAACATTCTTTTGAAGACAGAGGAAGATTCCCGGCAAGAAGCGGACACAACAGAGACGGGCAAAGAAGAGACTTTGCTCCAAGAAGAACTGACGGCGGGAATAGAAGAGGGTTTGATAGAGGACGAGGAAGAGACGCTCACGGAGGAAAAAGAGGATTTGGCAAAAACACCCGCGGAGATTACGGCGGGCAGAAGAGAGATTTTAAGCCAAGAAGAGAATTTTCTTCACAAAGAGACTCTGAAGGGGACTAAGAATCATTCCAAACCCACAGACACTCGCACAGACCGCACAAGAAGAACTTTCACAAAAACAACTTCGGCAGAAGAAAAAGGTTTTAAACTCTAAAAACCTAAAACACACCTAACTGGTGATGACTTGAAGTGCGTTAAATGCGGCAACCATGCCACTATATACAATAAAGACGGGGTGCCGACTTGTTCAAAGCACTCAAAAGACAAACTAACTGCACCCTCGTGCCCACAGTGCAAAATGCCAATGGCTCTGCGCGAAGGAAAATACGGAAAATTCTGGGGATGCTCAGCTTACCCGATGTGCGACGGCATACAAAAGCTTTAATATTATTAAACGCCCAAATTAATTATGCCCAAAATTAGACCAAATAGTCTGCAAAAAGCAGCTCATCAATTATCAGGACGAATTAAACAACTCGAAAGAAAAGCCGCTAACCCAAAAGCCCTCCAAAGACTAAAAGAACTCCAAAAAACGCAGGCAAGACTCAACTTAAGAGAACAAAGACTAAACTCGCTAAGAGGAAGACTAAAACGAGGCGGAAAGTAATTCCAAAAAAGCTTCACCTATCCAAAACCCTCTTTTCTAACTGCAAACAAAAAATAACTAAAAACATTAACTATAATAACACAAAAAACAATCAAATTAGTGATAAAATGCTAAAAGAAGCTGTCAGAAAAGTGAAGAGAAGCCTTGATTTTACTACCAACAAAGTAACCTACGCCCAGGCAGGGGAAGACCTAATATTAGCAAATTATTACCGCGATAAACCAAACGGATTCTATGTTGATGTGGGAGCTTACCACCCGAAGAAAATGTCAAACACTGCTTACTTTTACCAGTTAGGGTGGCGCGGGATTAACGTCGAACCCCAGAAGAAGAACTTCGCAAGGTTTGTTCGCGACAGGAAGAGAGACATTAATTTGAATACTGCAGTAGGCACAATGACCGGCACGGTTGATTTTTACGAAGGAAAACCAGGCTCAAAGTGGAAAGGAGGAGTTTCAAGCATGGATAAAGAATGGGTGGAGAAACACTCAGCCGACTTCAACAAAGTAACAGTACCCATAACAACGCTTGAAAACATATTCAAAATCTACCTGCCAAAAAACCAGCAAATAGACGTAATGAGCGTGGACGTAGAAGGAAGAGACTTAGACGTGCTTAAATCCAACGACTGGAAAACATACCGACCAGAATTCATAATCATAGAAACCCAAGAAAACGCCAAACAAATAGACAAATTCATGACATCAAAAGGATACAAAAAAGAATACCAACTATTCTTGAACTCGATATATAAGAGACAGAAAAACTAAACTAAATCAAATTCTAAAATCAGAAAAATAAAACGCAGAGGAAGGGATTTGATTCTACTGTTTTAGTAGTTTTTAGTAGGTAGTTTGTAGGTTCAGATTTTAACCGACTTATTTTTTCTTCGCTCATTAAATCAACTCCGTTATGCATGAGTTGAAAGTAGTATAAATTTATATGCTAAAAGCCATTGATAGCAGGGCAACAATATATTAATAAAAACAATTACCAGCTACTTGTTAGAAATTATGCAAGATAGTGAAAGAAAAGAACTTCGCCGTTTGGGGATAACTCCTAATAACCCTTACGGAAAAGAAGAAATGTATATCTATACTTTAATTAAAAAATTTCCTGAAAGTATAAAAACTTGTAATGAAGAACTAATTCGCACATTTTTTACCAACATATTACAAGATAGCGAAACCGAACATTATCTTAATGTTCAAGCTAATTCATTTTCTTCAATGTTTTCCAAACCATTAGCAAAATTCTTTGAATCCCAACCATACTTTACTATTTCTAATAACGAAAGGTTATTAGCTGAATTAATAGTCAGGGATTTCGTTAAGTATTCTAAAATTGATACCCCATTAAAAGAAAAAAAGTTTAGGGCAAAATTAATATTTATGTTTTGTCTGGAAGCATTAATGTTTAATAAAAAGGAACATAAAGAAATCTTGGCTGACGCTGTAAAAATTGATCCTTTAGAGTTCAAAAAACAGTTAGAACTTGCTATAATAACTATGGCTTCCCATGCACAAGTATATGAAAATGAAGGCAACATTAAAGGTAAAGAAATAAATTTGTATGGAGTAAAAGAGCTAAAAGAACTTTACAAATCAATATACAAAAAAGAGTTTGAAACCAAAACTAACTATGGGTGAAACAAAAAAACATCTTAAACAATTATTGATTCTTACATAATTCATTATGACGTTTTAAATTGTGTGCTAAAGAAGCATTTTAAATTCACTACCATACACTCCAATAATATAAAAAACCTTGATTTTATCCCAATAATCTCGGTGATCCAGTGGTTTGGCGACTTAAAACAACTGACTTTCAGAAAGACCAGTTTACAATAACTTGGCTTGCCAGGGCATTAAGAAATGACAATGAGCCTGTTGATGATTGGGACAGATTTATTTCTCTATGGATTTGCTTTAATTCCATATTAAAAAAAGAATTTGGCGAGATGCTCCAAGATACACAGCTTAAAGCTAAATCTCAAGAGGCAAATAGTCCTTTTCAACCAATTTTTAATAACCATTGGGAAACAGCTATTTTCCGCACTTACTTTAGCGAGTTAAAAAAATACCCCATTAACAACATGAAAGACCCAACCAATGGAACCTTAGTAAAAAATATTCAGAATGATACATGGAATGATTTAATTGAGGCAATTTATCAAATTCGATGCAACTTATTTCATGGCAGGAAGGGACCAAGTGATATTGACCCAACTGATGCGATTTTAGTAAAATTAGCTTACAAGCTGCTATTACCAATAATTAAACAATACGTTGAAAACAAAGGGCTGACAAAAGTTATTGAAGAAAGGACAAATACTGGCAGAAGAAGTTATTAATTCTCTCTTAACTATTATATTTGACATGGTTGTTATGGGTGCAACAAAAGACATTGGAATGGACGCAACAAGAGACAACCAACTGGGAACCCCAGAACACGACAGACTAATGATGGAGTTAGCAAAAAAAGAGACCTATGAATTCATAGCGACAGTTAACTTAAATTTAGTAGATGCTGATTCGTTAAATATATTAGGCAAAATTTTGTTTGATAGAGTAAAAGACAGTCTTAATAGTGCTGATCCAAAATTTGAACATGCCAGTGATCTAGAAATAGAACTTAAATTGGAAGTACCATTATATGATGGCAAATATCTAATCGGAGTACTTGATGGATTAATAATAGTTCATTTTGTAATTAATTACAGTGAAACATCATCTTCTAGAAAACACACACAACATAAACACAACGTTTACCATTATTTATTGGTTGAAATTAAACCAAAATTGACATCTATTGGAGAAATTATTAGACAAATAAACATCTACCGCACTAACTTAATTAATGGAGACTATGAAATAGACACACTGAAAGAACCCTCAAGTCTTTTCATAGGAAAACCAACCTTACTGACCTCAAAATTGGAAGCAAAAGAATCTGCAGAAATGCGTAATTTCTTTAATGGACAACACATACTGTTTTTTAACATTTGATTTAATTTATTACCTCTTCTGTTCCAGGCGGTTATTTGTTTTTTTCACTTGTTATTTCTATTGTATATTCCTGATTGCCTAGCACTTTTCTTAATGCCTTTACGTAACTGCTGATTTCTTCTTTCTTTTTTGAATTTATTTCATATCTGGGTGATGCTCTTACCGCGTAGCAGTGGTAATAGTCAGGGTTGCTGATTGTTTGTTCTTCAATTAGTATATTTTGGCTATTTTTATAGTATTCTTTTCCTTTTGGGGTTATTAGATATCCGCTTGCTTTTTTTGGGTTGCCAATTTTGCTGATTAGCTTTTTTGCAACTAAGTATTTTAGGTGTTTGCTGAGTGCAGTTCTTGACATTAGTTTTAATAGTTCTTGATAAGAAGAGCCACGAGCTCTTCCGCTTTCTATTTTTGAGAGTATTCTGTATCGGCTTTTTTCTTTTTTTAAGTCGTTAATTAGTGAATCACTCATGTTTTTGCCTTCAAAGTGTACTATGTAGTACACCCTTGTACTATTTATAATTACTGGTTTTTACACAGAATTAATCAGGAGTGGTAAATATGGTAAAACAAGTAACAATTTCATTACCTGATGATTTAGTCGCTAGAGTAAAAGCTCAGTGTTGGAAACAAGGAGTTACTTTTAGTGGTTTGATTCGGGCACATCTTGAGTCAATCATTGAAAAAGAACATTTTAAGGATATAAAAAATAATTTGCAAGAAGGTGAACTTGATGCCCACAGACCAATTAACTCAAGCAGAAACAGAGCAGAATAATGAACCTGAACAAGTACACAAAAATATTAAAAACTTAAACTTTATTGGAATTCAACGTCAAGGAGAAAGCGTGCAAGAGGCCCTTAACGCGTACAGGCAAAATGTCGAAGGAATGATAAGCGAAACTCAGTTAGGAATAATGAATAAAAAAGCAGAAGAGGCATATGAAATTATCCTAAAAACTGGGCAGTTTACATCATTTGATTGTGCAAAACTTGGAATTTTAGATACTACCCACAAGAATCGGCTCTTTTCTATTTTAGTCCTGAGACATGACGACGTAGCAGTAAAAATTAGTTCAAAACCTGGCGATAAAAGAAAAATTAAAATTGCTTACCTTGAGGGTCACGAGCGGCAATTTGCAGGAACCGCTAACGAGAAGGTGTTGCAGTTTGTTTATGAAAATAAACCGACTAGAGAACAATTAGTAAAAGCATTTGGCTGGACTCCTGAACAAGCCAATCAAGAGATTGCAAGATTGGTTTCAGACGAAACTTTAGGATATGATAGCGATACTGACAGGTACTACATAAAGAGATGAACAAGATGTATACTACTAACCTACCCTACTACCTACCTACTATATACTATACTATTACTACTATACCATCCCCTCATCTTACCAAACTTACTCTACTACCTTTGTCAATAATTTTATTGTTCAAAGAAAAACCACGAATTCAAGAGGTAAAACAATAATCAAAATATAAACATAAAAAAATTACCACACGAAACAGGACAGAGTCTCATAAAGGACTGATAATTAATGTCTCAAGATTTTAAGCAGCTCATAGTCTGGAAAAAGGCTCATGAATTTGCACTCTCAATTTATCGGACAACTTGCAGTTTCCCAGCATCAGAACGGTACGGGCTAATTAGCCAGCTTAGGCGAGCTTCAGCTTCCATCGGAGCAAATATTGCGGAAGGAGCTGGACGTTCGACCGCAAAAGACTTCGCCAACTTCTTACACTATTCTCTGGGGAGCTGCAAAGAATGCGAAAACCACTTGCTAGTAAGTCGAGATT
>CAZJAE010000027.1:0-9265 GCA_964544205.1 uncultured archaeon | reverse complement strand
CTCTACTTTGTTTTCAAGCGCCTGGCTCATGCGAGAATTAGGTTTTTTTTGTATATATACATTTCTCTAAGGGGCTTGTTTTGGAGGTTTTGGCGGAGCTTGTTTGAGATGGCTTTTATACTTTTAGCGGGTTATATTACTTCATGTTCAGGCAGGATAACGGTATTGTTTTTTCTTCTCTTTGCATTGACCCGCACAGGAGTCCGAAGCACAAGAACGTGTTTTTGTCGCATGCGCATTCGGATCATGTTAAGCTTTCAAAAAAGTCGGTGTTTTTTGCCACGCCTCCTACTATTGACCTTGTGAGGCTTAGGTTTGGAGAGGCGGAGTTTTCTAAGATTGATTATGGTTCTTGCGCCAAGTTTGATGATTTTGAGGTTGAGCTGTCTAATAACGGGCATATTTTGGGCTCTGCGCAGGCAAAGTTTTTGCTTGACGGGAGGGTGCATGTTTTCACTTCTGATTTTCGTCTGCAGGACTCGCTTTTGTTTAAGGGCGCTGTTCCGATTGAGTGCGAGACGCTTGTTCTTGAAACGACTTTTGGCTCTCCGGAGTATGTTTTTCCAAAGCAGGACGAGGTTGTGGGCGAGATGGTTGACTGGGTTGGAAAGAATTCAAAGGACGGGCTTGTTTTGCTTGCGGGGTATTCTCTTGGAAAGGCGCAGGAGCTTGTAAAGATTTCAAACGAAGCGGGTGTTGTTCCTATTGTGCATGACTCTATTTTTGAGGCGAATAAGGTTTATGAAAAGTACGGAGTGAAGCTGGGGGATTATTTGAAGCTTGACCATAACTTGAAGGAGTCAAGCGTGTTAATCATGCCTCCGCAGATGGTTGACAGGCACTTGTTTGCGACGCTTGAGCATTTTGACAAGCGAAAGATTAGCTCCGCGCTTGTGACTGGGTGGGAGTTTAGGGGCGCGTTTGACAGGACGTTTAAGTTGAGCAATCATGCGGATTTTAATGACTTGATTGAGTATGTGCGGGCGGCTAATCCAAAGCTTGTTCTGACTGATCATGGTTTTTGCGAGGATTTTGCAAGAAAATTAAACAAGCTTGGGTTTAACGCAAAGCCCCTTAAGCAGCACAAACAGAAGTTGATGAGCGAGTATTGATTGTGATAGTCTCTTGCCGCATTTGATGCGGCGTTAAGCGTCTTCCGCAGCGCACAGACGGAACTGTGCCAGCACAAACATCAGTTGATGAGCGAGTATTGCGCGGGTTTTTTCTATTTTAGTTTTTTTATAGTCTCTTTAGAATTTTGCTGAAGTTTTTTGCTTGTGGCGGTTAAAGGTATCTTCCTTCCGCCATGTGTTTTACTCGCCCTTTCCATTTTTCTATTTCTTCTTTTAGTTCGGAGGGTTTTCTTGGTATTAGGATTGTTCCGCCCACAACTTTTTTGCTTAGTATTTCTTTCCATAGTCCTTCTCGTTGTTCTCTTTCAAGTATGTGGAATTTTTCCGGGTTTAAGTGGTCGTCGATTTTTAGTTCTCTTGCTTTTCGCACGGCTTCTTCGTGGTGCCATGCGTCTACTGCGAGGAGTCTTATTATTGCTTGTTGTCTAATCAGGGTTTTTCTTCCGGGAACTTGCTTCATTGCGTTTTGAATGTTTTTAAGTGCTCTTTGAGCGGTTGGTTTTATTACTGAATCAAAGTGAGTTGCAAGTCCGTTAAACTTTCTTTCGAGGTATCTTTCGCGTTTTGCCTGCTGGCGTTCTATTCCTTCCTGTGCTCTCGCCTGGTGAATCATTTTTCTGCGGACTTCGCGCGAGTGCCTTCCGTGTCCTCCGCCTCCATGAACCTTTCCGCCCGGCATAGTAATCCTTTCTCTTAAGTATGCCTGTTTGCTTGCTTAAAAAACCTTTTGCATTATCTTCTTTGCATGGCTAAAATAGAGGTTACTAAGGAACTCATTAGAAGAGTCGCTCAAAATGCCCGGTTAAGTCTCACTGAAGAGGAGCTTGAGAAGTTTGTTCCCCAGATTAAGGAAATAATTCTTGACTCGTTCAATAAGCTTGACGAGGTTAATGCTTCCGAGGAGCCCAGCTTTCAGCCTGTTGTGATGGCGAATAAGTTTAGAAAGGACGAGGTTAAGCCGTCTGTTTCTGTTGAGGACGCGTTAAAGAATGCTAGCGCAAAGCTTAGGGAGAATAATTACTTTAAGGGGCCTAAGGCGCTTTGATTTTTGTTTTTTTTTTAGTTTGTTGGTGTTTGTTTTGTGGTTGGTATGAAGAGGGAAGATACTGCAAGGTTTTTTGTCGAATCGGCGAGAAAGGATTTTTCTCTTGTTGAGAATAATCTTGCGAAAGTCATTCAGGAAGTAAAGTTTTCCCAGTCAAAGGGCTTGAATTACGTTGAAGAGTTTGACGGGCAGGACGTGCTTAACCAGATTGTGGAGCTCAAAAAGAGTTTTGATAAAAAAGATTCGCGGTACTACGGAAAGCTTTTTGGATTGCCCCTTACTGTGAAGGATGCTATTTGCGTTAAGGGTGTTGAGTCTAAAGCGGGGTCAAAAATTCTCAAAGGTTATAAGCCGTTGATTGACGCGACCGTTATCGAAAAAGCAAGGGCTGAGGGTGCGATTATTCTCGCTAAAACTACTCAGGATGAGTTTGGCTTTGGGACTTTTGCGACTCACACGGAGAAGGTTCCAAAAAATCCTTTTGACAATGAGCGTTCCTGCGGGGGTTCAAGCGGGGGAGCGGCTGGTTTTACTGCTTATACAAAAAATTATCACATTGCAATAGGGGAAAGCACGGGCGGGAGCATTGCGGCGCCTGCTAGTTTTTGCGGTTGCGTGGGGTTGACTCCGACTTACGGGCTTGTTTCAAGATTCGGGTTGATTGATTATGCAAATTCGCTTGATAAAATTGGTTGCGTGGCTAAGAGTATTGATGACGCGGCGCTTTTGCTTGAGGCTATAAGCGGGCTTGATGACAGGGACTCTACTTCTCTTCCTAACGGGTTTAAGGCGGAGGATTTTCCGCTGAAGAAAATGGCTGTGGTGAAGGATTTTTTTGACGGGTGCGACGCTGGTGTGAGGGAAGTTGTTGAAAAGAAAATCAGCGAGTTGAAAAAGTTTTACACAATTGATGAGGTTTCTCTTCCGCTTAACGTGAAGTATGCTTTGAGCGCTTATTATGTGATTGCGACCAGCGAGGCTTCTACTAATCTTGCGAAACTCTCAGGTCTGCGTTACGGCGTTCAGGACAGCGTTGATGGAAAGCACTTTGACGAGTATTTTTCGCAGATTAGGAGCGCTAATTTCAGTGATGAGGCGAAGAGGAGAATTATTCTTGGGACTTTTGCGAGGATGTCCGGTTATAGGGACGCGTATTATTTGAAGGCTATGAGGGTGAGGACTAAATTAATCAACGAGTTTAACGCGGCTTTTGCAAAGTATGATTTGCTTTTGTATCCGACGATGCCTGTTGTTGCTCCGAAGTTTGACGAGATTGAAAAGCTTTCTCCTATGCAGAACTTTGCGATGGATTTGTGCACGGTTCCGGCTAATCTTGCTGGCTTGCCTCACTTGAGCGTTAATGCAGGATTTGCCGGCGGGCTGCCTGTGGGTTTGATGGCTATTGCTCCTCACTTGCAGGAGAAGAGATTGTATTCTTTTGGAAAGGTGCTTGAAGGTTAGTGGGTGTTTATGGTGGCTGACAATAACGGCGTTGTAATTGGGCTTGAGATTCATGCTTATCTTGGGACAAAGTCGAAGCTTTTCTGTTCCTGCGCTTCTGAAGCTACGGAGCCGAACACTGCTTGTTGCCCTGTTTGTCTTGGGCATCCTGGCTCAAAGCCTGTTCTTAACGAGGCTGCTGTAGAACTTGGAGTTAAAGTGGGGCTCGCGCTGAACTGCAAGATTAACGAGAATTTTTTCTTCAGCAGAAAAACTTATTTTTACCCTGATATGAGCATGAATTATCAGATTACGCAGTATGAAGTGCCTGTAGCGGAGAACGGGTTTGTGGTTCTCTCTGGCGGGAAAAAAGTTAGGATTAAGAGGGCGCATATTGAGTGGGATCCTGCAGCGTTGATTCACCCTGACGGGATGGGGAAGAGCCAGTATGTTTTGATTGATTATAACCGCTCGGGTCTTCCTCTTGTAGAGATTGTGACGGAGCCTGACTTGTCTTCTCCTCAAGAGGCGAGAGAGTTTTTGAACACGCTTGAAAATATTTTGAGTTATCTTCACGTGCTTAAGCCTGACACTACGCTTAAGGCGGATTGTAATATTTCAATCAGCGGAGGCAACAGGGTTGAGATAAAGAATGTTTCTGGGTTTGCAGCTGCGGAGACGGCTCTTTCTTATGAGATTGCGAGGCAGAGGCAGGAAATAAAAGCTGGGAGAAAAATTGAACAGCACACAAGAGCGTTTAATGCGGACACTTCAACTACTGCTGAACTTAGAAAGAAGGAGACTGAGGATGATTACGGGTATATTTTTGACCCGGACCTTGTGAAGGTTTCGCTTGGCAGGGATTATTTGATTAAAGTGAAGGCGGAGATGCCTGAACTTCCTGACGCTAAGTCCAAGAGGCTTGTGAGCGAGTTTAAGTTAAGCGAGTATGATGCTAAGGTTTTGTGCGGGGATTATAATCTTGGAAAATTATTTGACGAACTGACCGTGATGAAGGCTAATCCTGTTCTTTCAGCAAGGATTCTTACAAGAGAAGTGCTTGCGGTTTTAAATCATGACTCGCTTGAGTGGGGCAAGGTCAGGATTAATGCGAAGGATTTGTTCGAGCTTATTGCGCTTGTCGAGAGCGGGAAGGTTTCGGATAAAAATTCAAAGCAGTCAATAATAAACTATATATCGGGAGATAAACTCGCTCCAAAGTTTTTCCTTGAGAAGAACAATTTGCTTATCTCGGCTTCAATTGATGTTAATGCGGTTATTGAAAAAGTCCTTGCTGCTAATGAAAAGGCGGTTGCTGATTTTAAAGCGGGGAATGAGAAGTCGATTAATTTCCTTTCAGGGCTTGTGATGAGGGAAACTAAGGGGACTGCAAGTCCTAAGGATGTTCTTGAAAAGCTTAAGGCTCGGCTTTCAAAGGCGTGATGATTCTTGCTTTCAGAATTTTTGGTTAAAACTGGTAAGCGCTGTGAAATGCTCAATATTACTCCGCAAGTTCAATCAGCAGTATCTAAATCTAAAATAAAAAACGGGATTTGCGTTGTTTACTGTCCTCACACAACTGCTGGGATTATTGTGAATGAGAATGCGGATGCTGACGTTGCGAAGGACTTGTTGAACGCTTTTGAAGCGGTTGTTCCAAATATTAAGTTTCACCATGCTGAGGGGAACAGCGACGCGCATTTTAAGTCCGTCTTGGCTGGGCATGAAAAAACTTTTGCAGTTGAGCGCGGAGAGCTTGTTCTTGGAGTGTGGCAGGGAATTTTCTTCGCCGAGTTTGACGGTCCGAGGGAAAGAAAAATAATAGTGAAGGTTTTTAGCGACTGACAAACATTGGTAGTTTGTTCTTGAGGACGGTTTTGCGGGGCAGGATTGTACCAAAATCGCTTTATTAACCAAATTTCATGTTACTTTAGTCCTGTCCTTTCACCTCAAGAGGTTTTTAACCTCTTGTGTGTTATATTTATCAAAGCCGAAGTGAAGCGGCTTTGGCAGTAATTTCAGGGTGGTTTTTGATGGTTCAAAAATTAGGGGCAGTGTTTTTGTTTTTCTTGTTCTTGGCTTCGGCTGTGTTCGCGGCTCCGTGGGATTCTCTAAGGGGCCCAGCTGCGGCTATAGGGATTGCCGAGCCTGTTATTGTTTGGGTTGTTCTTCTTGTCGCGCTTGGGATTTTTGCAATTTCTTTTTTGGGTTGGAGGAAGAAGAAGTCAAAGAGGCTTGCTCTTGTGAGCGCGGCTTTCGCATTGTTTTTCATAAAGTCGCTTCTTGTCGTGCTTGACTTGTACGTTTCAAGCGGGAATTTCTTCAATTATTCGATTCAGTCTTTTTTTGACTTGTTGATTATTGCGGGGCTTTTTGTTGCAATTTTTAAGTGACGGAGATGCAAGGTGGTTGTTTTGATTAAGCGCCTTGATGAAGCGGTTGCTCTCACGCCAAGGGACAGGATTTACTCCACTATTGTGAAAAACCCCGGGTTGCATTTTCGCGAGGTTCAGAGGAGGACTAATATTGCGACGGGCGCGATGCAGTATCATATTGATTATCTTAAGAAGAAGAACTTTATCCGCGAAGAGAAGGAGGGAAAGTTTTCAAGGTTTTACGCTTCGCAGGCGAATGTTGAGAACACCAAGCTGATGAATCTTTTGAGGCAGGAGTCTGTTCGCAGGATTGTTTTGTTTTTGATGCAGAAGAGGAGAGCCGCGCTTCCTGTTGTGTCGAAGAATGTTGGTTTGGGTCTTTCTACTACGAGTTTTCATATGCAAAAGCTTCTCGCGGCGGGGATTGTTCTCCAGAAGTCGATTCGTGGCAAGGTTTATTTTTATCTCTCTGACAAGGACAGTGTGATGGGAATTTTTGTCGAGTATAAGAAGAGTTTCCTTGACGACTTAGTGGATAACTTTGTTGATTTGTGGGAGGAAGAGGTTGGTTTGTAGTTGTTGCAGATTTTTGCAAACCTTAACCATAACCCAATTTATTGGACATTATATTTGGCAGCGTGTTTTTAATGAAAAGAGTTGTTTTTGTCATTGCGGAGAAGAATTTTCGGGACGAGGAGCTTCTTGTTCCAAGGGCAATTCTTGCAAAAGCCGGGGTTGAGTGCGTTATAGCGTCTAAAGCTTCTTGTTCTTCAAAGGGCATGCTTGGTTCGATTGTTGAGGCTTCAGTCGGGCTTGGCGATGTGGGGGATTCTTTTGACGCGCTTGTTTTTATCGGCGGTTCGGGGGCGGAGCAGTTTTTTTCCGACGATAAGGCGCTTTCTCTTGCCCGGCTTTATTTTGGCATGGGGAAAATTGTTGGAGCGATTTGCATTGCGCCAAGCATTCTTGCCAATGCGGGTATTTTGAAGGGCAAGAAAGCGGCTTGTTTTGCTTCGGAGAAAGAGAATCTTTCTTCAAAGGGAGCTGTTGTGCGTGGAAGGGCTGTCGAGGTGGATGGTAAAATAGTCACTGCTTCTGGTCCTATTGCGGCGAAGCAGTTTGGGGAAGAAATTCTTAATCTCCTTAAGGGCAGTTAATTAATAAAAACTCTCTCTGCATTATTATATTGATGAAACTTTCAATAATTGTTTTTAGGAGCGGCGAGCTTCACGCGTCAGATAATCTTCTTACCGGGTGGGTTGATTTGCCGCTTAATAGTGTAGGAATTAATCATGCGAGGGAGCTTGAAAAAAAGCTTAGAAAGGAGAGGGTTGATGTCGCGTTTTGTTCTGATTTATTGGCTTCAAAGGAAACGCTTGCGATTGTAATGGCGAATCATCTAAAGTCAAAGGTTGTAATTGATCACCGCTTGAGGGAAAGAAATTTTGGGGCAATCACGGGGTTCATGTCTGCTGATGATTTTAAGTATAATACTAAAAAAGCGCTTGACCCTCACGGGCAGTATCATTTTGAAGTGCCTAACGGCGAGAGTCTGCTTGCTGTTTCAAAGAGGGTGTTTCCTTTCATGAGCGATGTTCTTCGCTTTATGAAAAAGGAGAAAAAGAATGTCGCGATTTGCGCGCATGAGGATTCTATTAAGCTTGTGATTGAGTATCTTGAAGGCATTTCTCCTTCGAGAGCCGCTTCTATTGCGCATCACCCTGCTGATTTTAGAAAATACGTTGTTGAATTTAAGTGAAGCTTCAAAAGAATTTGTCTTTTGCTTGTTTCTTAACTTTTTTTATTTTAGTTTGAATACGGATGCTACTAGTATTGGGAATGCTATTGTGGCTTCGCACCATACTTTTACGCTGTCCTTGTTGTGCGCGGCTTTTCCCCATGATTTTGCTTCTTCCGGGTTTGCTCCTGCGTTGCTTCCTTCTCCTTCGTATCCTGTGTTTATGTAAACAGTGTAATCCGCGCCTTCTCTTAGCATGCATGCGTTCATGATGTGGTGTTTTGGAACGCTTCCTCCTAAAAGTATTGCTCCTATTTTGTCCTGCACTAAAACCGTGTCGTAGAGTGCTTCTAGTTCTTTTGACAAGTCAATCATAAAGTCTGGGTGGTCTTTTTTGAATAAGTATATGTGGTCGCCTATTGCCCCGTCCGCGAGTGGAACGCAAAGCAGGGGGATGTTGTTTTTGTATGCCCAGTAAGTGTAGCTTTCTTCACAGTTCTCTTTTCCTTCAAGTTCTTTTCCAAGGAGTTTTACAAATTCCGCGCTGTCAATTATTTTTCCGGTTTTTTTCTGGTTCTCGTAAATCTTTTTCAAAAACGGCTGCATGAATTCTTCAAACCAGATGTATCTCTCGTTTGGGATGAATATGTTTCCTGTCCTGTTAACTCCTTTTTCTCTTAGTTTTGCCCCGTCGGCTTCAAAATCCCCGTGGAGAAAGTCGCCGTGTGTCTTTATTATGTCTTCTTCAAGCCCCCCGGTGGTTGTGACCATGAAGTTAATGAGCTTGTTTTTTGCAAGGTGTGCTATTTGTTCTCTTAATCCGCTTGTCCCGATGTTTGAAGTGAATCCAAGGAATATGAATGCGTTTTCTTTCTGCATTTTTTTTACGAGTTCTATTGCTTTTCCCAAATTGGTTGCCTGAAACCCTGTGTATTTGAACGATTCAAAGAATTTTTTTGCGTCAAAGTCTTTGCTAAAATCGTATCCCTGTATTTTGCCTTCGCCAAGCTCTACTGATTTTTTGAAGAGCGCTTTTTTTGGGTCTATTTTTTGGTCTATTCTTTTTGCCATTTTTTCACTAATTATTGCATTTTAGAGAGGTTTTTTAAACCAGCTAAGTGGCGTATATTGGCTTGTTTTGGCGTTTTACTGCGTTTTCACTGCTTGGAAAACCTTATTAAAGTGCAAATTCTATTCCTATTGGGTGTTGGAAGATTCATAATTCTCCTCAAGCTAAAGCGAAGAAGGGGCAGGTTGCGCTTGAGTACATAATGGTTGCGGGAGTTTTGCTTGTATTCATTGGAATGGTGTTTTTTTACTCTACCAGTACTGTAAATAATTCAATTAATGATTCTAAAGCCACTACTGCGGTGAATAAGATTGCTTCCGCGATTGACCAGGTTTATGCTCTTGGTCCGGGGAGCAGGATTGACGTGACTGTTGACATGCCAAAGGACGTCAAGGCTTATTCGCTTAGCAATAATCTTGTCTCGTTGATTATTGAGGGTGAGGACGGGGACGTGACTTATTATGC
>CAZJAE010000026.1:0-9626 GCA_964544205.1 uncultured archaeon | reverse complement strand
TTTCGCGTAGAGATTCTCGGTGTTTGACAAGAGCGCAATCTTATACCCGTTCTTTTTTAATTTTTCAAGAACCGCAGGAACTTCGCCAAAAAACCTAATCTTGTCAAAGCGGTTGAAATAAACTTCGTAAAGCTCTTCTTCAAGAAGAGAATTATCACTCTGAGAAAAAGCCTTGAAAAAATCTTTCTTAAGCGCGGCAAAGTTTTTGTACTTCTTCACTTGAACTGCACGCTCATACTTCTCAATAAACTCGTGCAAATCCATTCCCTGCTTCTTCGCAAGAGAACGCAGGCGGACAAAATCAATAGTCGCCGGAATCAGCGTGTTCCACAAATCAAACACAACCACCTTAATCAAAAATACACCCCCAGCGTTCTAAGCGAAGAATAAAAATGCTCCATTGAATTAAAATGAACTGTGTTAAATCCCAAATCATTTGCCGCCAAGACATTCCCCGGATGGTCATCAACAAAAATACACTCATTTGGCTTTGCGCCGAGTTTTTTTGCAACCAGACTGAAAATCTTTGGATCGGGTTTTCGAAGCTTCACCATGCAAGAAACAACGCTCACGTCAAAATCTTTAAACAACCCGCGCTTCTTATTAATCCGGTAAGACTCGTCGGAGAGGTTTGAAAGAATCGCAGTCTTGTAATTCTTCCTAAGCGACTTCGCAAAATCAATAATCTCTTTATTCAAACCCAAAAGCTTTTGATAATCATTCTGCCAAACTTCAAGCAACTGCTTTTGAGTGGCTTTAATCCCTGCTTCATCTTTCACCATGGCAAGAAACTTTTTCAAAGGAAGCTTTCCAGTCATCAAGTCAGGATTATGCTTATCGCTAAGAGCAAACATTAACTCCGGATCAAAATTAAAATGACGGGCAAAGGATTTTATCTGAACAGACATGTGCTCAGGAACAAGAACCCCGCCAATGTCAAAAATAATCGCTTTAATCAACAAACCACCAATTCACCCAAAAGGCCTGTTACTTCTCCTCATCCTTATTTTAGAGCCGAGCTTGTCTATTAACCTTTCATACACTACGCTGATCTCCTGCTCGGAAAGACCCGCCCTCAAATCGGCTTCAATCAAAACGCTTGGAAAAGAATACTCTTTGTGAAGAGAACTTAATGAGAAAACTACGGAAGCCACTTTGTCGGCTAATTGCTTGAGGTTTGATTTATCCTTTGAAATAAACTCCACCCTAAGAGGCTTGTCAAAATCAGCAGCTTTAATGTAAAACACAAAAACGCTCGTCGCCCACTCCTTTGAATAATCCTTCAAAATCGCGTGACTCTCCACCATATTAGTGTAAGAAAAAGCAAAAGTCCTCTCGCCCGGCTTTAAGTAATAATCAAGAAGAGCAACGTCATACGCCCCGTTAAGAATCGAAGACTGGAGCTTTGTATGCAAAGGAAGAATCTCTTCCTGCAAAATCTGCCTAAACCTCGTGCCCCTCGAATCCTCAACGCACGAAACAAGAACAACGCCGTTTGAATCAGCCGTTTTGTACAATTTTTCAAAAAGAGAAATAATGGAATGATACTCGTCGTTAAGCTCAGACTCTCCCCTCGGCTTGTCCTGATACTGGGGAACCAAAGACCCGTCAATGAACAAAAAAGCCGGCTTGTACTTTTTAATAATCTCAATCGCGCAGGAAACCTCCTCCCTAAGCCTCACAAGCGAGACACTCTGTTCAGACTCATCCTTCTCAAGCCCCTCCCTTAAAATTTTTGGAACCGGAAAAGAAAACGGGGCAGGATAATAACTTACCTTCTTGAGCGCGCCAGAACTGTACTCAAAAACAACTCCCGCTGTTTTAACCAAAATCAAGTCAAGAAAAGAGAGTTTCTTTGAAACAAACCCGCTGTCCACCCCTGCAACAGAAGAACTTAGCTCTGCTTTTGGCACCTTAAGAACAATACTCTCCATGCGCCCCGGAGCCTCTTTTGACTTTAAGTGAAGAATGCTTGAAGAAAGACGCTCGTTAAAGGAATGACGCTCGCTAATAGCCTTAACAGCATCTTCAAGGAAATTATTAAACATTACAACCACAATAAGCAGGGATAGGATTTATTTAAAGCTATTTTAGCCAAATTACCGGTTTTTGGCTCCAAAATTGGATAGGTTTTTAAACAAAATAACCATTCCTATTGTGGAAAGTTTTCCAATTTTATCGCGAAGTGAGGTTTATGAAAGCAAGGTTTGAGGTTCGAACAATAAAAAGCTCCTGGACAAAGCCGTCCCAGAAGAAAGATATTACTGACGAGATCTTTGAAGTTGAAGAAGGACAGGAATTTGACAAAGTCAGAGGCAACGGAAATGACGAAGCAGTATACCAGCTCATGAGGAGCGCGGGCGACAGAGTAGTCGTGCGATACTCAAGACTGTTCACGCTAAAAACAGTCAACCCCGGAGACAAGCAAATAGTTCTTGAAAGGGACAAACCGGTTGAAATGACATACATGTGGGGCGAAGACGGCACTACAAAGAAAATCACTTACAAAGGCACTGTATAAACTACAGGAGCCTTTTCTAATTTTTTAAAAACGGCAAAAATAAAGCTGATTTTGCAGGCAACAATAACTATTAAAAGCCCATGCATGAACAATTATTCATATGAAAGACGCTCATCACCCGCACAAATGCATGGAAGTGCTCGGAAACAAACTCCGAACCGAAATAATCTGCCTATTGCAGGAAAAACCAAGAACAGTGCAGGAACTATGCAAAGAACTCGGCAGAGAACAAAGCCTCGTAAGCCACTCGCTCAAACAAATGAGAGAATGCAGCTTTGTCGACTACAGAAAAGAAGGAAAAAACAGCATATACTACCTAAAAAGCGACATATTCACAAAGAAAAAAAACCAGCCCTTGTTTGAAATTTTTGAAGAACACGCAAACAAATACTGCAAAAAACATTTCTCATAAAAAAACAAAAAAAAACCGTAAAATAAGGTGATAAAAATGAACAAAACAATTTACTTTGACTTTGCGGCAACAACGCCGGTAAGAAAAGAAGTGCTAAAAGAAGCAATGCCCTACTTTACAAAAAAATTCGGAAACCCGTCAAGCTTCCACTCGACAGGACTTGAAGCCAAAACAGCAATGAAAGAAGCCAGGGAAAAAATAGCCAAAATAATCAATTCAAAGCCCGAAGAAATAATATTTACCGGAAGCGGAACCGAAAGCCTCAACTACGCAATCAAAGGAACAGCATTCAAAGCAATGCTTGAAGGCAAGAGAGGAACAATAATAACGCAAAGCACAGAACACCACGCAATAATAGAAATAATGGACTGGCTGAGAAAAATGGGGTTTGAAATAGTAACACTGCCAGTGGACGTCAACGGAATAGTGCATGAAGAAACGCTTAGAAAAGCTCTTGAAGAACACAAAGGAAAAACAATACTAGTAACCATAATGTACGCAAACAACGAAATAGGAACAATACAGCCGATAAAAAAACTTGCCGACATTGCACACGAATACGGAGCACCATTCCACACAGACGCATGCCAAGGAGCAGAATACCTTGACATCAACGTCGAGAACCTCGGAATAGACATGATGACGCTCAACGGAAGCAAAATATACGCATTCAAAGGAACAGGACTCTTATACAAAAAAAGCGGGGTTGAAATCGAACCCCTAATACACGGAGGAGGACAGGAAAAAGGAGCACGAGGAGGAACAGAAAACACTCCGGGAATAATAGCAATGGCAAAAGCGCTTGAACTTGCTGAAAAAGAAAAGAAAAAAGAAAGCAAGAGACTAACAAAACTCCGCGACTATATGATTAAAAGAATAGAAAAAGAAGTGCCGCACGTAGTGCTCAACGGACACAGAACAGAAAGACTCCCAAACAATGTAAACATTTCATTCAAAGGAGTAGAAGGAGAATCCATCTTATTAAGACTAAACGAAGCGGGAATAAGAGTAAGCACAGGAAGCGCATGCTCAAGCCAAAGCCTCGACCCGAGCCACGTAATCCTCGGACTTGGAAGAAGCCACGGACTCGCGCACGGAAGCATAAGATTCTCAATGGGGCACACAACGACAAAACAACAAGTAGACTACGCAGTGAACAACATCAAAACAATAATCAAAGAACTAAGAGGCCTGTCAAGCGCATGGAACGGCGGGAAAAACATAGACGACTAAGCAATTGAATTTATCAAGCAATGAGGTGATTAAAATGCAAATGGAAGGACAAGACTGGTTTTACACCCCTACGGTGAAACAACACTTCTTCAAGCCAAAACACGCTTGGACAGAAGAAAAAGACCCTAAAGGATACGACGCGCACGGAGTATACGGAAGCATGAAATGCGGAGACAAAATGGAAATGTGGATAAAAGTAAAAAAAGACAGAATCACCGACCTGAAGTGGAAAACATTCGGATGCGCAAGCGCAATAGCATCCACCTCAATGCTCGCAACAATGGTCACTGAAAAAGGCGGAATGACGATACAAAAAGCCCTCAAACTAACCCCTATGGACATAGTAAAAAGACTTGGGGGACTCCCCGCAATCAAAATACACTGCTCAATAATGGGAGACAAAGCGCTGAGAGCCGCAATATATGATTACAAAGAAAAAAACAAAAGAGACGACATAAAAGTGGACAAGCCGATAGAAGACAACGACCACCACTAAACGACAAATATTTTAAACAACAAAAAACACTAATAAAATATGCAAAAACCGCACATGACGCAGCTCCTTGACGGGCACTCAAAAGCTTTTAGAGAAATGAATACTGCCGACAGGGCGCTGAAAAGAGCAAAACAAACACTCCCAAAGAACCATGTTGAATTAGTAAAACACAAAATAAACGCGATAACAGCGGCATCCAATATGGCAAGCGCGAGATGGAAACTAAGAAACGCGCAGGCAAGAAACATAAGAACAGAGCTTGAAAAAGAATTCAAAACACGGGGAAAAACCGCAAGATACAAAGAACTCGACCACCAACTCACAGTGTACGAAAGAGAAAGAGAACAAGCCGCGGAATCCGCTGAAAAAGCCGCAAAACTCCTAATTGAACTAAAGTCAAAAAAATGAAGAAAAAACGGGCCAAAACACTAATTTAAACCCCTGCAGACACTAAATAAGTATGCCTTATAGGACAAGACTAAGCCAGATGAAGGCAGTGAAAAAAAGACAGGAAGAAGCGCACGCGCAGGAAAAACAAATGCTTGCATTCAACCAAAGCCTGTACGGACACAACACAATACAGGCAAGAAAACAACAGATGAAAACAATAACCGCAGAAATCAACCTGCTTTCCACAAAGTGGAAAGAGGCAAAACTCATGGAACTCCAAAACGAACACGAACTACAACAAGAACAGCAAAAAAACCAGGGAAGTCCAAGAGAAAAATACCTGCGCTCCGTAAAACAACAGCACACAAGAGACAAGCAAAAAATACTAGACCACATAAACCACCTGACAAAAACACTCCGCCGGCTTAAAGGAGAAAAAAACGGCAATGGGAACGGAAAACAGGAATAATAATCATATTAAAAATAAAAACAAGGAATGATCAGAATGGAATTAGTGCAATACATAATAGTCAACAATTCGCTTGGAATGAACAAAGGAAAAATCGCGGCGCAGGCAAGCCACGCATCAGTAGCAGTGCTTGAAAAAGCCGACGAAGACGCCATAAGAGAATGGAAAGAAAACGGAATGAAAAAAGTAGTTCTCAAAGTCGCAAGCACTGAAGAACTTGTAATGCTATTTGAAAAAGCAAAAAAAAGATTTCCATGCGCGCTCATAACAGACGCTGGAAAAACACAAATCGCTCCAGGAAGCAAGACATGCTTCGCATGCGGACCAATAGACGAAGAAGAAGGAAACAAGATGTTTGGAGAACTGAAGCTTTTGTAACAAAAAGGTGGAAAGAATGAACACAAACAGACGCCTCATCAGAGAAAGGCACAAAGAAGCAAGAATAATGGAAACGCTTGAAATGACAAAATACAAAGCGACGCTCAAGAAAAACGGACGAACCCACCCAGAAACAAGAGAAGCTATGGAAAGACACTTAAGAGCAAGCGCAAGAGCGCAGGCAGAAAGAGCAAAAAGACTAATGACGCTTGAAGCGCAAGCAAAAGGCGCAAGAAAAGCAAAAATAAGAGAAGAACGAATCGCCGCCGAAGCCGCTTACAACATAACACAAAAATTCAGGGGACTGGAGTGATAATTATGGCAAAAGGATTCATGCAACACATATCAAGCCTCATCAAACAATCAAACCTCATAATAGAAGTGCTTGACGCAAGATACATAGAAAAAACAAGAAACTACGGACTCGAAAAAGCGGCGATAGAACAGGGAAAACAACTCCTCTTAGTAATGAACAAAGCCGACCTTGTTGAAGACAAAAAAGTTCTTGAAGCAAGAAAAGCAGAACTGGAAAAAGAGGGAAAAGGAAGAGTAATATTTGTATCCGCGCTCGAAAAAGACGGAATGAACATGATACGAAGAGAAATAGGAATGGGAAGCCAGAAAAGAAACCAGCCAATTACAATTGGAATAATCGGCTACCCGAACGTTGGAAAAAGCACGCTCATAAACTCGCTCGCAGGAAAAGGAAGAGGCAGAGTGCCGACCTCGCGAAAAGCAGGACTCACAAGAGGAATAACAAGAGTCAAAATCACTGAAGACATATACCTAATAGACTCCCCTGGAATCATACCATTCGGCGACGAAGAATTCGACCTGTTCCTCGTAGAATCAAAAAACGCAAACCAGCTAAAAGAACCCGAAACAATCGCAGTAAAACTAATACAAACACTGGGAAAAGAAAAGATAGGGAAATTCTACGGAATAAGCGAAGAAACAATCGCAGAGAAAGACGAAGAGGAACTCTTGGAAGAAATAGCAAAAAAGAGAAACATGCTCACAAAAGGCGGAGGAGGAGACGCCTCAAAAGCCGCAAGAGACGTGCTTGAAAGATACCAAAAACACGAAATAAGATAATAAAGCAAAAACAAAAAGAAAGATTGTTACGTTTGGAGAAAAACCAGTGACAAAAAAATGGTTTACATAAGCAAGAAAAACAAAGGACGAGTCGCCCTTGTCGGCGGAAGCGGAGTATACTCAAAACCAATGGTTGTAATGACGACTGCTAGAGATGCCCAGAAAAGAGCAACACTTGGCGGAAAAGTATGGAAAAGACTGCGCGGAACAATGAAACCCGTGCAGGCAAGAACACTCAAAACAGCTGTTGAAAGATACCAAGGACTGTTAAACCACGCAGGGATAAAAACAGTCCCGACAAAAGTAGTAATAACCCCGA
Source organism: uncultured archaeon (assembly GCA_964544205.1). Lineage (GTDB taxonomy): Archaea > Iainarchaeota > Iainarchaeia > Iainarchaeales > JAAZKV01 > JAAZKV01. The sequence continues at coordinate 2,313 of CAZJAE010000026.1, read as the reverse complement.
TAAAAGGAGGATACGCTGCAAACCTAATACAGCCGTTTCTACGCCCAGAAGAGCTCTTAGAACACAGGTTAAGAAGATGCTCACCCACCGACGCAATAAATTATTTTAAAAAAGTCGACAAAATGATAAGCAAAATAAAAGCGCTCAACAAAACCCTTGCTGAACAAAAAAGCACAATAAGACTTGGGCTTGACTTAAAACCCGAAAACTTTGCCGTTCAACACAAGGAAGTGAAACTATTAGACATGTTCCCGATAATGATGACGCACGAAGGAAAAGCAATTCATGACAAACTAGGAATAGAGCCGATAAGCAGGCTTAGAAGAACAACCGCGACGCTGTTTGGAAACACATACATAGGCGAAGGAAAATTCATTGAAAGACACACAACCCCGCAGGCAATGAAGGCAAGACTTGTAAGAAAATTTGCGGCAATAAGACCCGAACTGCTCAAAGAATTTGAAGAACTGGCTTACAGAGTATAAAAATCAGAGGTGCCTAACCTGCTCAATAACCTGCTTTAACAAAACCTTCCTCTTAATAGAACTCTCCTTATCAAGACGAAGCTTAAGCTCGTGAATTATATCATCATTAGTAAGTCTCATAAAAAACACCTTAAAGAAAAGAGTTAAAAGATTGATTGAAACACTCCAAAATCAGGGTTTCTCGGCAATAACAATAACTTCCCTGCCAAAAACAACCCCGTTCTTTGAATTCTTAACAAACACGCTAAGAGCATCCAAAGACGCTTTTTGAGAAATCAGCGAAAAATCGCGAAATAAAACCGATTCAAGAACACTCCCCCCAGCGCTCGTAAAACCCCCCGAATCAAATAATCCTGAAAAATTATAATCCCAATTAAAAACACTTGACAAAAAACCTGCGGATTCAAGATCAAAAATAACCGAACTAATCCCAGCCATTTCATCCAAACCCTCAATGCCGCAAACTCGCCTCGCGTTAGCCAAAACAGAATCGTCCCCGTCAGAAACAATAACCACTTTCCCTCCGGGCGCAAGAAGAGAAGAAATTGACGAAACATGCTTCTTGTCCCAAAAAGCGCAAACACTATGAACAAAAAAAATCAAGTCAAACTTTTCTTCAGAAAGAAAATCCTCAAACCTAAGCGGACGAAGCTTAATCTTAGACCGCTTAAAATCAGGAGACAATAGAAGCGACCGAACAAAAGCCTTGGAAGGCTCGACAAGAGTGGCAGAAACAATAAAACCCCTCTCCCTAAGAAGAGAAACAATCTTCTTCAGCCGAGAACCATCCCCCCCTCCGACATCAAGCACATTCAAACACTCTTTCTTAGGCAAAAAAGGAACAAGCCTGTCAAAAAGAGCACTCACAAGCGCGTCATCAGACCCGTAAAGAGCATCCTTAAACACATTATACTTAAAAGCCCCCGCATCCGAAGAAAAAAAATCCAAATACTCCTGGCTGATTTTACCCATGCACAAAATAATACCCAAAGCTATTAAAAAAACTGGGGCGGGAGAAAAACACTAAGGAGAGGAAGAAAGCGCGTCAAGCGAAACAGAAAACTTTCGCGCATTCTCAAGAGAAATCATGAAATTCTTTCCAGCATTATGGAAATGCTCAAACTTAAAAAAAAGCCAGCCCTCCCTTGGAATCTTCCACCCCACAAAAAACTCAGCCCCTGCTACCCTCGCCCAATTAACCTCATCATTCATAGTAACAACAGGAATAGCAAGATGCTGACCCCTCCAAGCCTTGCACTCAAAAGCAAGAATCCGACCTGATTTAATCGCAACAACGTCAGGACTCGGAAGAGGAGACACTCCAGAACCCGCCACCCTAAGAACCGCAAAACCCCTGTCAAAAAGAAGCTTAATCAACTCGCGCTCCGCATTCGCACCCTTGTTATAATGAGCCACCAAAAAACCCCCAAAAACGACTAAACATACCTTCCACGGCCGGACTTATTATCCTTCTTTGAAAGATCCAAAAGAGAATCCTTCTCCAAATCCCGCTTCTTTGAAGAAACCCCCGCGCCGGAAGAAGACCTCTCTTGATTACGCGCATTAAGAAGCCTGCGCCTAAGCTTCCTTGACTCATTAAAGGGATTCTTTGCATCCATAAACAAAACTAACCGCCGAACAAATACTTAAAGCTTGGCAAAGAAAAAGAAAAAACGAAAAGGGAGGCAAGCCCTTTCCGCCCAAAACAACTACTTAAGCTTCCCACCCACTTTCCTGACTGAAGAAAGCTCAGAATCCTTATCGCTCAAAAGCCTGACCTTCAAGTTATAAGCCCACTTCTTGAGCTTCTTGTCAATCGGATGCCTTG
>CAZJAE010000025.1:0-9653 GCA_964544205.1 uncultured archaeon | reverse complement strand
AACAATATGATCCATCAATACACACCCATCCTATGCTTATTGGTAAAAGTAACTAATACAAATACCTAAACAACTCATTTAAAAACCTTGTTTGAAAGCTTTGGCGAGAATCAGGCGTTTAAAGGGTTATAAATATGGAAAAGTTGTATACAAAAACAATCATGTCAATCACGAGCATTACTGCGGTTATCAAAAAGTAGCGGTTGTTTCTGTTGTTCATGTGCCCTATGCATGTGACTACGAGAAAAACAAGGATGAGGACTGATAGAATCATGAGCATGTTGCTGTTAAACGTGGCAATGTCGCTTTTTCCCATGAATGTCGCGAAGTGGTTTTCGGAAAAAGGAAATGCTAAATTCGCAGCCCCAAGAGCCATTGAAAGTATGCATGTTCCCCTGCAGTCGTTTGGCATTTAAATCAAGAAGAAGAGGAGAAAACTCATATATAAACATAACCCGCTTGGAGAGTTTTTTTCATTTACTCTTTTTTTGGCGCGCCCCTAAACTTGCCCATGCAACAAAAGTATTAATACTAGGAAAAACTTACTTTGAAGCGGTTTTAAATGGCGAGAGGAATTGTTGAATCCACTGTGAGGGACATTAAGGCGCTTAAGATTCAGGGAGCGACTAATGTTCGAAAAAAGTCTGTTAAGGCGCTTGTTTTGGCGAGCGAAGAGAGCAAAGCAAATAACGAGAGGGAGTTTAGAAAAGAGTTTTTGAAAAATGCAAGAAGTCTTTTTTACGCGCGTCCCACCGAGCCCGAGCTTAGAACCGCGCTTAGGATTATTAAAAAAAGCATTTCAAAAGAAGGCTTGTCAATTTCCCAGATGAAATCAAAAATTATTGAGACTTCCGAGAATTACGAGAATGACAGGCAAAAGTCTTTGAGGAGAATTGCTGACTTTGGAGCCGAGCTCATCGAGCCTCATTCAACTATAATTACTCACTGCCATTCAAGCTCTGTTGTGGATACTTTGATTAAGGCGAAGAAGAAAATTGACAAAGTGTATTGCTGCGAGGCAAGGCCTCTTTATCAGGGCAGGCTGACTGTGAGCGACTTGACTAAAGCCGGAATTAATGCCACGCTTATTGTGGACAGCGCGGCTTCGACTGTTCTAAAAGAGTGCGATTATTTCTTTACAGGAGCCGACGCGATTCTCGCCGACGGGGATGTTATAAACAAAATCGGAACGAACATGGTGAGCACTGTTGCCAAGCGGTACGAGACTCTGCATTATGTTTGCGCCTCCACGCACAAGTTTGAGCCCGCGAGTTTTTTTGGAAAAGCCGAGCCGATTGAACAGAGAGATATTGACGAAGTGTGGGATAAAAAGAGCAGGGGAAAAGTAAAAATCCTAAACCCAGCATTTGACAGGACTGACTCTAAATACATTGAGGGAATAATAACAGAACTCGGCGTATTCCCTCCACAGCAGCTCACAGCTACGCTGTACAAAAAACTCCAGCTTGAAAAACACCACGAGGACTTCTTGAAGCTTTGAGAAGCGTTTAAGTCCCCAGATGCAATTTAAAGTCTTTTGGAAGATTATTTTGATATACTTAAGTTGATTTAATGAATATTGAAGAAAGAATCAGGCTTGTAAAAGAAGTCGGCGAAGAGATTATTACTGAAGAAGAGCTTAGGGCGCTTTTTGCTGCTAAAAAACAGCCTGTTGCTTATGACGGGTTTGAACCGAGCGGACAAATGCACATTGCGCAGGGCGTTCTTAGGGCTATTAATGTAAATAAAATGACCAAGGCCGGATTCAAATTCAAAATGTGGGTTGCTGACTGGTTTGCTTGGGCTAATAACAAGCTCGGCGGGGATTTGGAAAAAATTCAGACTGCAGGGGAATATTTTATTGAAATATGGAAAACTACCGGAATGGACATGCAGAATGTTGAATTCATTTGGGCAAAGCAGGCAATGGCTGATCCGGAGTATTGGAAAATAGTAATGAATGTTGCTACGAATAATTCTTTGCAGAGAATAATACGCTGTTCGCAGATAATGGGGAGAACTGAAAGCGATTCTTTAAGAGCGTCCCAGATTTTTTACCCGTGCATGCAGTGCGCCGATATTTTTTATTTGAAAGCCGATGTTACCCAGCTTGGGATGGACCAAAGAAAAGTTAATGTTCTGGCAAGGGAAGTCGGAGAAAAACTTGGTTTTTGGAAGCCGATTATTGTTTCCCACCACATGCTTGCGGGTTTGCAGCAGACTAACACCGAGCTTGAGGGCGCGGAGAGGGCAATTGCTTTGAAGATGAGTAAAAGCAAGCCGGATTCGGCGATTTTCATGACTGACACTAAAGCGGACATTCAGAGGAAGATTTCAAAGGCATACTGTCCTGAGAAGATTGCGCTTGAAAATCCGGTGCTTGAATATAACAAATACATTGTGTTTGAAAAGTTTGACAAAGTAAAAATTGAGAGGCCTATAAAGTTCGGGGGCGATATTGAATTTGGATCGTACAGCGAGATGGAAGCTGCGTTTACTGGCGGAAAGCTTCACCCAATGGACTTGAAGAATGCAACTGCAAATTATCTTGACTTGCTTGTTGAGCCGACTCGAAAACATTTTGAGTCAAATTCTAAGGCTAGAGAGCTTCTTGAAAAAGTTAAGAGCTACAGTATAACAAGATAAGAAAATAGAATCACATATTTTGGGACAAAATTCTTTTGTTTTCCTTCTTTTCAAATTTCCCAAGCAACGTTTAAATACAACCTTGCGTTTAGTTTATCACTAAAAGGGTTTTTCGAATGGACGGGTATATTTACGATTTGAAGGTCAAGGCTTTCCCCATCCAGACTGGAAAGGTTATTGTGATTCTTCACGAGGATGACGCAAAGGAACTCGGCGTTTTTGCTGGCGAGAGAGTAGAGCTTGAAAATAAGAAGAATAACAAAAGATGCGTTGCGATTGTCGATGTTACCCAACATGCTGTTGTCGACGGGCAGATAGGGCTTTATGAAGAGACTCTTGAGAAGCTTAAGTGCAAGAGCGGGTGTTTGATTTCTGCAAGGGCTACTGAGCCTTTGAAGAGCGTGGATTTGATTAGAAAGAAGATGACTGGAGAGAAGCTCACAACTTCGGAGATTAATATTGTTGTTAAGGATATTGCGGAGGACAGGCTCAGCGAGATTGAAGCGACTGCTTTTGTGAGCGCTGTTTTCATGAGGGGGCTTGACCTCGAAGAGACTATTGCGATGACAAAGGCGCTTATCTCTGACGGGAATAAAATGGCTTTTAAGAACGGGTTGGTTGTTGACAAGCACAGCGTGGGCGGGACTAACGGGAGAGCAACTATGATTATCGTTCCAATAATTGCTTCGACCGGTCTTTGGATGCCTAAAACAAGTTCAAGGAGCATTACTTCCGCTGCAGGGACAGCTGATTCGATGGAAGTTTTGGCAAATGTTTCAATGTCAATGGAGAAGATTAGAAATATTACTGAAAAGCACGGCGGTGTTATTGCTTGGGGCGGAGCGGTTGACCTTGCGCCGGCCGATGACAAGATAATCAAGATTGAGCACCCGCTTTCGCTTGACCCTGAAGGGCAGGTAATTGCTTCAGTCCTTGCGAAAAAAGCGAGCGTTGGAAGCAAGTTTGTTGTAATTGATTTGCCTGTCGGAAAGTACGTGAAAATCAAGGATAAGGAAACCGCGCTTAGAATGGCAAAGAAGTTTGTGCAGGTTGGAAAGGAAGTCGGAATGCATGTTGAGGCAGTTATTACTGACGGGGAAGAGCCAAGCGGTTTAGCATTTGGACCCGCGCTTGAAGCAAAATACGCACTTGAGATTCTTGAAGGAAAAAGATTTGATAACCTCGCGCAGAAGAGCTGCGAGCTTGCAGGAGCGCTTCTTGAAATGGTTGGAAAAGCAAAGCCTTCTCACGGTTACGAAATGGCGCTTCACATCCTCCAGTCAGGAAAGGCACTAAAGAAAATGAAAGAAATCATCAAGGCTCAGGACGGCAGAATATTTTCAAGCGACGAGATTAAGCTCTCCACTTTGAAGAAAGAATTCAAAGCCGGAACTGAAGGCATTCTTGAAGAAGTCAATATTAAGACTATTACAAAAATTGCTCGGCTTGCCGGAGCCCCGGCTAACCCCACTGCGGGCGTAATGCTTCACAAGCTCGTTGGAGAGAAAATCAGGGACGGAGAGCCGCTCATGACTATTTACGCGGAGAATGCGGAGAAACTCAAAGTAGCGCAGGCTTTCGCGTTAAAGGAACTGCCTTTTAGGTTTAAGAGAATAATTCTTCAGACAATCAAATAGTAAAATAGCGGCGCTGTTTAGTAAACTATTTTTTAGCCTTGCTTGTCTTCGCTTTTTTCTTTTCAACAGCCGGCTTTGTTTTGTTAAAGTGGTTAAAAACTTCTAAAAACTCCTGCGGGGTTAAGAGATAAACTTTTTTCTTGGCAAGAGGAAGCGTTTTGAGTTTGTTTTCAAAGTCTTTCTGCGTCCAGTTCAGCTCCTGGGAGAGGAACATGAAGGATTGTTTGAGGCTTTTTCCCAAGTCCTTGTTCTTGTGCCTGAATAATTCTTTTAAGAATACAAAGAAATCGCTTGAATTGTTTTTAACGTCAAAATCCATCTGCACCACCGCGCTTTGGCAGTTTGGAGCTGGGAAGAAGCTCTGCGGGGAAATGTTTGATTCAAGCAAATCTACTTTTGAGTTCAGATTCACAAGCACTGTGAGGGCAACGTATTCAGTGAATCCTTCAAATGCCACCAGTTTTTCCACAAACCCCCTGTCAAGGACGAGGATGGATTTTTTGAGCCCCTTTGTCATCGCTACTTTTGTGACAAGGTCGGAAGAAATGTGGTAAGGAGGGAGAGCAATTACTTTTGTCGCGCCTATTTTGTTAAAATCAGCAGTGATTGCGTTCGTGTTTATTAGTTCAAGGACTCCGGATGATATGTCTTCGCTAAACTCGGCATTTAAGAGGTCAATCATTGTCTCGTCAAGCTCTATTCCGACTATTTTTGCCCCGACTTTTTTTGCCTTGTCGATTAGTCTTCTTGTAAGAAATCCTGTTCCGGGTCCGACTTCAATTATTACGTCCCCTTTTTCTATCTGCGCGCTGTTGGCGAGGAATTGAAGGAGGGCTTCATTGATGCAGTAAAACTGCGAGAGTTTTTTTTCTGGCCTGAAGTGGTGTTTTATAATCAAGTCTTGAAGATGTTCAAACAAACTCATAAAAATCAACTTTTTTACCACGCTAAATCAATTAATTCAAAATAACTCAAAATTCAAATAACTCAAAATAATTCAACATAATTATAATAATTATAAATAAAAAGAAAAGGCAAAGGATGAAATCCTTTGCTTTCATGCATTTTTTGCATCTGATTAAATTAATTCAAAATCTTCTCGGCCCGTACCGTTCAAACCTCTGCGGTCTTGGCTCTGCGGGCGGTCTTACGAAGAGGTAGTGCTTGTCTTCCGGTCCTTCAAGTTCTTCAACGATTCTCTTTACTATTGATTTAACAGGATCCGGCACGCCTTTTACTCTTTGAGGAATCTCTTCAAGCGTAGCAAAAGGCTTTTTTTCTCTCTCGTCAAGCACTGCAAGCATGTGTTTTTTTCCCATTCCTGGAAGGAGTTCAAGCTGGTGTCTTCTTAGCGAAATTGCCCTTGAAGTGTTGAAAAATGCAAGGTATTTTTCTTTCTGTCCTTCAACTATCTTTCCTATTACTTCTTCAAGTTCAGAGAGCGAGTTTGAAGTAAGGTCCCTAAAAGAGATTCTTCCCTTTACGAGCTCTATTTTTGGTCTTTCGTCCTTTCCGACATAAACTTCTTCGCCCACGTTTAGCGATATGCCTGGTTTTGGAGCGACTTCGAGGAGCGTAAAGTAGTCTTTTCCCATGACTTGCGCAAGCGGCTCTGTTTTTGCCGCGCTTGACTTGCCTTTTGGCATATAGTCCAGAACGAGTGCGTTTTCTTCTGCTGTCATACTTTCTCCCCCAATTATTGCCTCAATTTTTTTTATTAAATATACCCTTCTTTCTCCTTAAATAATGATGGTTAGCTGTAAAATTCGCTCTTTTGTTTGAGTTTGGAAAAGCGAAAAAAAGCTTTTATTCGAGCTTTTCCTCAAACTTCTTTGTGAGCTCAATAACCTGTTTTAGCTCGTCTTCCGAAGGAGCTACTCCTTTTGGAAGCATTAATTGCAACTGTTCTACCCTTACAGGTATAACATTTGCTATTTCGTGCCTTAGCAAGTCATTGTCTTTTAAGAATGAAACTTCTTTAAGCGCTTCAAGTAAGTCGTTAGTCTGTTTCTCAGTGAGTTTAGCGAATTTTTCAACGTATTTCCAAGTCAAGTCCTGTTCGTAGTTAAGCTCTTTTTCGCCCTTTCTGCCTTTTAGGACTTCCTTCACTTCGTGTAATGCAACTGGTTTCATTGACAAAACTTTGCTTTGAACTGCCATTTTCATACACCTTCTATCCGCTTTAAATCCATTTTTGCTAAACAACAAACTTACTTGAGTTTCTTCATGTGAACCGAGGTTGTTACTACCATTAGAGGCTGGTTTCCCTTCATTACAGAGATTTCGTAGCCTTCTCCTCTTTTCTTTTCAACTATTCCTGTGAGTCCGTGAAAGCTCTTGTGAGGCAATCCGTGGTGGTAGCTTGAATCCGCAACGATTTGAACCTTGTCGCCTTTTGCGAATTCTCTCATAACGTCATTAACGCTTACTTTTGCTCCGCGTTTCTTGAACTTGTATCTTGTCTTTCCTCTTTTTCCCGGCTTTCTCGGGTGTCCTGATTGCTTCATTTAAAACTCACCATTTTGCTGTTAAATTGAATAACAAAATCTGATAGGGAAAGCTTTAAAAAGCAACTCATGAGAGGAAAGAAAATGAGCAAGAAATGCATCCTTAATCCAGCGTTTAGAATAGAAAGGATTTTATCCTGCCTTGGCAGGACATATGTATGCCTGACTCAAAAATAAAGCCTTTGAGGGACTTTTTCTGCATTGAAATCTCGCCTATTGAGAAGTATTCTTTTGATATCAGCATTACGAAAAAAAGCAGGGTTGGCAAGAACAGCATGGTTGTGACAAGCCCCGAACTTCAAAACTTTTTATTCAACACTCCGCAGGGCGCGGTTGTGAGAGAAAAAGTGGATAAGGCGAAGTGGTACGAGATGGGTTTTTACACGGGCTCAATAATGTCCAGCTCTATTTGGACTGACGCATTAAAGTTCAAGAGGCCGAGAATTATTTACGATTCGTTTCAGCCGTTAAACCGAAGCGTCGGTGGAAAGCAATTCGCCGAACTATTAAGAGGCTCTATGCTTGGAACGCTCATTGAGGCAAGAATACTAAGGCACTTTAAAGAAAAATACCCTAAACGAAGCCTGCACTTTGGGGAAGGAATCCAAAGCAGAAGAAAGCGCCAGCTCGGAAAATTCCTCGGAAGCGAAGCTTATGAAAAAGCGGCTAACGGGGAAGCGGTTGTCGCGCCTGTAAAGAAAGTTTATGAAGTTTGGAAAAAACAGCTCAAAGAACATGCAAAGAAGAGACACACTCACGACATCGCTGCTTCGCTTAAGGCAAGGACGAGAAGGAACAAGGCAATTAAAGCGGGAAGAAGGTTTCGTTAATGGTTGATAGAAAAGTCGATGTGCGCCCTGTCCAGGATTTTTACTGCATTGAAATTGAGCCCCAATTCACTAAGGAAAACAAGGGCTACTTTGCGTTCAACGTTTCAATAACAAAAAAATCAAGACTGGCAAAGAATTCTCTTATCGCAACCTCTCCGGAGTTTCGGGAATTCATTGCAAGGCACGAAGTAGGGACAGCGATAAGGCAAGCGCTTGAATCAGGAAAAAAAGGCTCTGTCCCGATAGGGAGAGTCTCCGGATTTACTAACGGGAGTGTGATTAAGTACAGTTCGTTCAACCCGTTCGGACACGCTTTGAGCACTGTATTAACCCAGTTCCACGGGCTTGAAGAATTCACTTTCGCAGAAGTGATGAAGGGGAAAGGGATTAGCAGTTTGATTGAATCAAACATCCTCAAATACTTAAAGCAAAGATTCCCAAAAGCCGAGCTTCACTACTCAAACGCGGTAATAACAAAGTCAAGAATAAAACAACTCGCAAAAATCAGAAAGAAAGACCCTTACGACCCGGGCTTTGTGGAAGAAGAGCATGCTTTGTTCAAAAAATTCCTCCATAGAGAGAGAAGAAGAAGACTTGGGAAAAGATAGTTTGTATTGGCTTTAAATAGAATAAAGCACTTTAATCACACATGAACAGAACTCACTTCATTATTATCATAATAATTGCAGCAATAATTGTAATTTTTTCAGCAATATTCCTTGCTCTGACAATTGACCCGCTCATAGACACGCCGGGATATGCAGAACCAACACTTAAAGGCACCCTTAGTGCAGCACTCCCTTCATCAAATGTGACCAGCAGTAACTTTAGCATAATGCAGGGAGCTGAAATAGAATCAGGTGATTTAACAGCAGGACAAGGGCACCTGGATTTATCCAGAATTTACTTCTCGCGCGGACAATTCTCGGAAAACCAGGTTTTTGTCAAAAATACTGCAAGAGAAGGAGGAGTCATTAGAAATCTTACTCCGGGCAATCTAAAAGCAAAAGCATTAATAATTTGCAGACCAACCGGTGTGGAAGTTAAAGAAGTACTTGAAAGGGTTAACCTTGATAATAACACACATGATTTTACCGCAGATTTATGCGAAGAAGATAACCAGCCATGCTGCTTAATAGTTTTAAGAAAATCAGACAATCAATAAAACCAGAATTTTGAAAATATAAAGTTCTTTTTATACTTTAAAAACCCCCTTTATAAACCTATACTAATCTATATTTAACTAGAAAATTGCCTTTTTATGGGACAAAAAGGGGCGGTTTTAGGGCATCGGGGTGTTTTTGATGAAATATACTATCGTTAACATGGTTGCTGCGGCTTCTTTGGATCAGAATCTTGATTTGTATTCTCTTGCCGTGGGAATACCTAATATCGAGTATGAGCCTGAGCAGTTTCCTGGAGCGATTCTTAAGATTAAGGAGCCTAAGGTTTCAATGCTTTTGTTCAAGAACGGAAAAGTTATCTGCTCGGGAGCTAGTAGCGAGGAGCAGATTGAGCAGGGGATTAGAAAAGCGAATAAAATGATTCACGACGTGCAAAAGGAAGTTAAGATTAAGAGAAACGTTGAGTTTGAGATTGTTAACTTCGTTGCTACGGCTTCGCTTGACATTAACCTTGACTTGTTTGACGTTGCGATGAATCTTGACAACGTTGAATACGAACCGGAACAGTTCCCGGGAGCTATTCTTAGAATGGACGAGCCTAAATTGACTTTCTTATTGTTCAAGAACGGAAAGATGATTTGCGCAGGAGCAAAAAAAGAAGCTCATTTAAAACAGGGCTTAAAGCTTGTCGAACAGATGGTTGCTAAGAAAGGAAAGAAGAAGAGCAAGAACACAGAATAACTAATTTTAATTGAGAAAGCGCCGGGTAGATGCCCGGTGTTGCTTATTTTAACCAAAAAGAGAGGGTTTAAAGCAACCTTTATAAACCTTCCAGAATCCAATGTGTATGAAGGCGGCCAAACCGCGAGAGAAACACCCGGACCCATTCCGAACCCGGAAGTTAAGAAT
>CAZJAE010000024.1:0-9802 GCA_964544205.1 uncultured archaeon | reverse complement strand
TTTGAGTTTTTTTGCAGTAAGGATTTTGTTTTCGTTAATGTATAGTTCGGCTTTTTGTTTAAACATTGTGTTCGCGTCTTTTATCATTGATTCTTGTGTTTCAAAACCCGCGCTCCATACTCTAAGAAGATCGTCTGCCTGCTGCGTAATCAGGAGTTCTTTTAGTCCGGTTTCATTTTCGTTTCCTGTAGTGGCGAGTAGGGCTGTGAGGCATAGGAGGGCTATTGTTGCTTCTATTGTGAATACTGCGCCGCGCTGTTTTTTGAGTGTTTTTTTTATTCTCTGCATATAGTTACTCCAATAATGGTTTTTTCACCGCTTATTTTGGCGAATCGTTTTGCGGTTATGCATTCTGACGAGTTTTTGTCAGCCAGTCTGATTATTTGAGTGTTGTTGTTTTGTTCAAGCGTGATTTGTTTTGCGTAAATGTCTCCAAATTCAGCGCTTTTAGCGTTTTGTAGGAGTGTGTAGTCAAGTTGGTTTGTTAAAACGCGTTTTTTGTCGTAGTCGATTATGCAGGCGCCTAACAGGGGGTTGTTCTCGTCCCGGTTTTTGACAAGCGAATCGGCTATTAGGAATGTTTTTTCTTCAAGTTCGTAGTGTAAAAGATTGTTTTGGGTCTTTTGGGATTGATTTGCGGTGCTTGTCGCAAATACTAATACGCAGAAGAGCATTATGGTGAATGCAATCATTGCGTCTATTCCGAATATTTGTCCTTTTTGTTTTTGTAAGTGCTTTTTTTGTTTTTGTCTTTGCATATTTGTCAGTCCAGGTAGTGTTTGTGTATTTGTATTGCGAGCGCTTCGTTTCCGCGTATTTGGGTTATTATGCGCGCCGTTTTTACTGCTCCTTTTTTGTCAAAAAGTATTGTGTTTTTGTTGCCGTCGCATTCAAGAGCCTCAGCGTATTTGTCCGCAGTGTTTGATGCTATGGCGTCGATTATTGACGCGCATTTTATCGCGTTGCTTTTCGCGTCTGCTTTTAGGGCGGAGTATTGCATGGATTTGTTTTGTTCGTTTATTGCGCCAAGAATCGTTCCAATTGCGGCAAAGAATATGCACATGGCGATTATTGCGTCTATTGAATTCATTTCATCACTTTAAAGGGGTGATTATTTTGTGCGTATAATTTATTGGTATTTGAAACTCGCTTTGGGTTTTTTCTCCAAGGGATTTTTTGATTGTAGTGTTTTTTTGGATTGTTGAGCAGAATGAGTATTCTGCGTAAGTGAAGTAGCGTGTTTTTAGGAGTGTTGTTTTGCTGTTGGAGTTTAGGAATTCTTTTGTCGCTTCGCTTATCTTTTCCCCGGTAATTTTTGCCCCGTATGCTTTGTTGTTTAAGTATTTGGCGAGCGCAGAGTTTATTTCGTCCTGGGCTTTTTTTGTGTCATAGTTTTGTTTTGTTATTTGTTCAGCCAGTTTTAGAGAGATTATTTTGTCGGTATTGTTTTCAAGGAGCGCGCGTTCTTTGTTTATAGTCTCTGCTTTTATGAGTTCGTTGGTAGTTTCATAAAGCGTGTTTTGTGTTTCCCCAAGTCCTGTTTTGAATATTAGGAGCGCGGCTATTATTGAGATTATTATTGCGAATGATGCAAAGCCTTTCATTTAGAATTTTCTTATTTGGCGATTTAAAAAGGATTTGTGAAATTTCGTCAGTTTGCGTTTGTTATATCACAAATATCATTAGTATTACAATGATAAATACTGCTGTCGCAAATGCCCTGTTGTAGTATGCTAAGAGTCCTGCTACTGCGGGGAGCATTACTGCTAAAAGCGATTCGTTTGGGTAGTTGTGCGCTACGCTTATTCCTATCCATGCGCCTATCGCGATTAGGAAGAAGAAGAATGCCACAAAGTTGCCTATTTTTGAAGCTACTTCTTTTTGGATTTTTGTAAACCATCCGTCAAGCGTTTTTTGTATTTCCACCAAGGCTTTTCACTAATTAACTCCCTTAGCCGAGGTATTAAATATTTTGCGTTTTTTTCTATTTTTCTTCACTTTATTGAGTTCTTTTTCAAAAAATCGGCTTACATGAAACCTTTAAAATAACGATTTGGGTTAATTCTTCCATGGCTTTAGTGGATAATAAAATCAGGGAGCTTAGTGAGATTGAGCGAAAAGTGCTTTTGTCGCTTTCAAATAAGCCTGTTTCTTTTGCGGAGCTTTCAACTTCGGCTTCAATTCCTGTGGATTCTGTTAGGAGGGCCTCGGCTTGGCTTAATGAAAAGGGTTTTGCGGTTATTTCCGAAAAGGAGAGGGAGAGTTTTGTTCTTACTCCTGACGGCGAGAAGGCTTTGTCTAAGGGAATGCCTGAAAATATTTTGCTTGAGTCTTTGTCAAGGCTTGGCGGAAAAGCGTCTTTTGCGGAGCTTGAAAAAGAGTCTGCTCTTTCCAAGCAGGAGTTCATGGCGGCTCTTGGAATCAATAAGAGAAAAGCGTTTGTTGTTATAATGCAGGGCAGAATTGAGGAGACTGGAGTTGCCAAGGAGCAGGAGTCTTTTTCTGAACAGAATTCGCTTAGGGATGTTGCTGACGGCAAAGTCATTGACGCGGGTCTTGCGCTTGAGCTTGCTAAAAGGGGTCTTGTTGAGAAGAAGAAGCTTGTTGAGCGGTCAATTTGTATTTCAAAATCCGGCGAAGCGGCTGTCGGGGTTTTATCAACTCAGAATGTTGAGAGGGTGTTTGATGTCAGCGCTCCGGTTCCGCAGATTTTTTTGGGAAAGAAGGCGCCTTACTTGCAGTTTTTGCAGCAGATTCGCGCTAAGCTTGTCGCGCTTGGTTTTAGCGAAATGCCGACTAGTCTGACTGTGACTGAGTTTTATAACTTTGACGTGTTGTACCAGCCGCAGAATCATCCTGCAAGGACTTGGACTGACACTTACCAGCTTAAGCATCCTAAAAGGGGGGCTCTTCCGGACAAAAAAATCGTTGACGCTATTAAAGCGGCTCACGAGAACGGCGGAAAGTCGGGGAGCAAGGGTTGGAGGTATGACTGGAGCGTTGATATTGCAGAGAGGCTGATGCCTTCTGCTCACGGCACTGCGCATTCTGCTAGACAGCTTGTTAGCGGGGTTAAGTCGCCTGGAAAGTATTTTGCTATTGCTCGTTGTTTTCGTCCTGATGTTCTTGACGCTACTCACTTGATGGAATTCAACCAGATGGAGGGTTTCATTATCGGCGAGGGTTTGAACTTTAAGCACTTGCTTGGAATGCTTAAGGACTTCGCGATTGAGGTTGCAGGTGCGGAGAAAGTAAAATTCTTCCCTGATTATTATCCTTTTACAGAGCCGAGTGTTCAGCTAAGCGCTAAGCATCCAGAGCTTGGGTGGATTGAGCTTGGCGGGGCGGGCATGTTCAGGCCCGAGATGCTTGATAATATCGGCGTGAAGGGAGAGGCTATTGCTTGGGGTCTTGGAATTGACAGGCTTGCGATGTTTAAGCTCGGGATTAATGATATTAGGTATTTGTTCTCTGACGATTTGAGTTATTTAAGAAACGCGAAAGGAGTTTTGCTTTAGCACTGGTGAATTTTATGCCGAATTTGGAAATTTCAAAAAAGGATTTGGAAGCGTTCATGAATAAGAAGTATTCAAGAGAGCTTCTTGAGGAAGAGCTTGAATTCATCAAGGGCGAGATTGACTTGCTTGACGGCGACGTTTTGAGGATTGACTGCAAGGAGACTAACCGTCCGGATTTGTGGAGCGCGGAGGGTATTGCGAGGGACTTGCTTGCAAGAACCGGAAAGGACAAGGGCATTAAAGAATACAAAGTTTCTCCAAGCGGAGTGAATGTGCATATTGACGCGAATATTGAAAAAATCCGCCCGCTAATTGCTTGCGCGGTTGTGAGAAACGTTAAGATTACTGAAGAGCTTTTGAAACAGATGATTCAGCTTCAGGAGAAAGTCGGAGAGAATTACGGCAGGAAGAGAAAGGAGCTTGGAATAGGTTTGTATGATTTTGACATTATGAAGCCGCCTGTTTATTACAAGGGGTTTAAGGACGACGAGATTGAGTTTGTTCCGCTTGAGTGGAAGGTTTCAATGCGTCCGAGCGAGATTTTGGCTCAGCACGAGAAGGGCAAGGCGTATAAGCACTTGCTTGAAGGGGCGAAGTATTTCCCAATTGTTATTGATTCTAAAAACACTGTCGCTTCTATGCCTCCGATTATTAATTCGCAGACTACCGGCAAGGTTACTGAAAAGACGACTAATCTTTTCATTGAGTGCACTGGTTTTAAGTGGGAAACAGTTTCTACTGCGCTTGAAGTTATTTGCATGGCTCTTGCTGACAGGGGCGGAAAAATTGAGTCGTGCAGGATTCACTTTCCTAAGGATTCAAAGCCTTATCCTGCAAAAGCGCTTAGCACTCCTGAGTTTAAAACCGAGAAGATGTCTTTCTCAAAAGAATTAGTTGAAGTAAAAACCGGACTCGGCTTGAAGGACAAGGAGATTTTGGATTTGCTTTTGAAAGCGAGGTATAATGCGGAGATTAAGGGTGAAAAAGTTCATGTCGAATACCCTTCTTACAGGACTGATATTATGCATCCTGTTGACATTATTGAAGACATGCTTATTTCTTACGGGTTCAACAAGATCGCGCCTGCAAGGGTTGAGATGAATGTTGTCGGCTCGCAGCTTAGAGAAGCGCTTTATAATGATTTTGTGAGGGAGGGCTGCGCTGGGCTTGGATTGCAGGAAGTGATGCTTTATAACATGACTTCAAAGGATGTCCAGTCAAAAAGGGTTCTTCTTGAGGGCGAAGAGTTTGTCGAGATTGCGAATCCTGTTTCTGTTAATTATGAGATTTTGAGAAAGAGGGTTGCGCCTCAGCTTCTTGAGTTTTTTTCCAAGAACAAGAATCAGGAGTATCCTCAGAGAATTTTTGAGATCGGGACTTGCCTTGCTGCGGATTCTAAGCATGAGAATGGCGTGAAGCAGTCGTATAATTTGTGCGTTGCGCTGACTCACTCGAATGCAAACTATACTGAAATAAAGTCGCATCTTGATTCGCTTTGCAGGTATCTTGGAGTGAAGCATGAAGTTAAGAAGAAGCAGTTCGCGTTCTTTACTGAGAATTCAGCAGAGGTTGTTATGGGGCAGAAGAGGGGCTTTATTGGCGAAGTGCGAAAGGAAGTTCTTGAAAATTTTGGTTTAAGAAAACCTGTGGTTCTTTTTGAGATTGAGCTCTGAATAAGGTTCGGCTTTGAATTTTTTATTTAAGGGACTTTTTCTTCTTTGGGGTTTGTCTCTTTTTAGCCGCTTCTTTTTTAGTAAATATTCTTTCTTTGAACAGCCAGGCCAGCACGGCTATTATTCCTATTATTGCGATGATGTCTATTATTGTGGAGTATTGTATTATTGCGTCCCAGTGGTTTTGCAGCATTATTCCTACGTATATTAGTATTGCGTTCCACATGAGTCCGCCTATTGCAGTGTAGAGGAGGAATTTTTTGAAATGCATTTTCGCGGTTCCTGCGGGGATTGATATTACGTGCCTTACAACCGGAATAAATCTGCATATGAATATTGTTTTGTCGCCGTGTTTGTCAAACCATTGTTTTGCAATGTCAAGGTCGTGTTCGCTTACCAGTATGTATTTTCCGTATTTTTCAACTACTGCTCTTCCAAGGTATTTTCCTATCGCGTACGAGATTGCCGCGCCTGCGATTGTTCCAATTGTTGCAGAGGCAAGGGCAATCCATAAGTTCATTTGTCCTTGCGCCACTAAATACCCTGCGAAGGGAAGGACGGCTTCGCTTGGAACTGGCAAGAGCGTGCTCTCGGCAGTCATTAGTATGAATACTCCAAGGTAGCCTATTGCTTGTATTATTGGAAGCACGAGGCTTATCACAAATTCGGTTATCATTTTTCTCTTATTGAGTAGGGTTTAGTGGTATTTAATACTCTTTCTTTTGGGGGCGTTTTTTTAGATTATCTTTTAATCCCATCATGCGTTATTATTTTATCTTAATTTGCGTGGTTTTATGGGGAATATTTTTGATTCCGCAAAGGTTAATTCGGTTTTCAAGGATGAGCGTTTTTTGTATCCTGAGTTTGTTCCTGAATCATTGCCTTTTAGGGAGGAGCAGGTGAGCGAGCTTGTTTTTTGCTTAAAGCCTGCGACGATTGGAAAGAAGCCGACTAATGCTTTTGTTTTTGGAAAGCCCGGCACGGGCAAGACTGTTACTCTAAAGTATGTGCTTAATGAATTGAGTGAGTTTAGCGACAGGGCTAAGTGTGTTTATGTTAATTGTTTTGAGTTTTCAACCAAGCAGGCGATTTTGTCTAAGCTTACTAATACTATGGGTTATGCGGTTCCTGACAGGGGAGTCGGCTTTGAGGAGGTTTTCAGCAAGTTTGTGGCTGTTTTGAGGGCAAAGAAGATTATTCCTGTTATTGTTTTTGACGAGGCTGAGCAGTTGTTAAAGGATGAGCAAAGAAAGTCGCTTTTGTATGACTTGTCGCGTCTGCCTGAGCAGCAGAAGCTTCCTGTTGCGCTTGTTTTTATTTCGAATGATAATTTTTTTCTTTCGCGGCTTGATGACAGGATTAGGAGTTCGCTTTCGGCTTCGAGTGTTTTGTTTGAGCAGTATTCTCCGCTTGAGTTGAAGGGGATTTTGAAGGAGAGGGCGAAGTATGCTTTTTTTGATTTTGCGCTTGATGATGAAGTGGTTCCTCTTTGCGCGGCGCATGCTGCGAAGAGCGGCGGGGATGCGAGGGTTGCGATTGACGTGTTGTTAAAAGCCGGGCGTCTTGCGGAGAGGGAGAATGCGAAGAAGGTTCTTACTAAGCATGTTCGGGCGGCTTTTATACAGGAGAAGCCTGTGAAGGTTGAAATTACTGGTAATTTGAGCGACCAAGAGGAAAAGATACTCAATTTATTGGACAAGAATTCTGCTCTTGATATTGATAGTGGTTTTGTTTATTCTTCTCTTGGAAAAGATTTTTCCGAACGCACGCTTAGGACTGCGATTTCCGAGCTTGAGCGAAAGGGGCTTGTTTCGCTTGAGAAGATTGTGAAGGGCAGAGGGTTTACTCGTGTGATTAGGAGAAAAAAGTCCTGACTATTCCCTTTTCTTAGTTCTTTTCGCTTTTTTTGCCTCTTTTTGTTAACTTGTTCTGGTTACTGGGTAGAATAACATTTTTATACTGCGGGATTGGTTATTATATTAGCGGGTTGGTTTTATGGTTCAGGCAAAAACTGTTGATAAAAAGATTTCGGCTTCAAAGAGGGTTATTAAAAAAGAGATTAAGAAGGAGCGCAGCAAGAATGCTAAGCATAATGCCAGGCAGGATGCTGAGATTACTAAGTTGAGGGAAGAGCTTGACAAGCTTAAAGCCAAGAAGATTTCAAGAGGGCACGTTTCGGAGTATAACATTTTTATTAGAAAGCAGATTAAATCTGGTTTGACTTTCACCCAGGCCGCTAAGCAGTGGTCAAGGTACAAGAAGCTTCAGGAGAAGGATAAGAGGAGGCCAAGCGCTTATAATCAGTTCATCGGTTCGCAGATGCGTTTAGGGAAGACTTTTACTCAAGCGGTTGCGCTTTGGAAGCTTGCTAAAGCAGGAAAGCTTGGAAAAAAGGGCACTACTAGGACTGTTACTAAGACGGTTGTTAGAAGGATTGCTTCTAAGCCCAAGATTATTGTTAGAAAATCAAAGCCTAAGATTATTGTGAGGAGGGCTAAGCCTAAGTTAATCACTAGGACGATTACTCGCACAAGGACTGCCCAGCCTGGCGGTTTTAACTCTGCGCAGTTTAAGTCTATTCTTGAGTCTTCGGTTTCTTCGCACTCGTTAACAAAGCATGATTTGAAGGAGGCTCTTGGTCCTGACGATGAAGAGATTGCGTTTAAGATTATGCAGACTTACTTCATCGAGGTTGCTCGTCTTGGTTTTAAGCGCAAGCTTACTCTTGACGAGATTATTGACGCGTATTTTTACTCTCTTGCGAGGGTAAAGATGAAGGGCGCTAAGCCTGATAATTTTGTGGAGTCCGTGACTGACGCGGGGATAGTTAAGTGAGGATTTTTGGTGGTTTTATGAATGACGAGGAAGTAGCTTTCAGAATTGTTAGGCTGTACTTTGAGGAAGTGGCTCGTCTTGGTTTTAAGCGCACGCTTGACCTTGACCAGATGATTAACGCGTACTTCTATACTCTTAAGAGGCTCAAAGGCAAGGATGCTTCGCTTAAGGCTCTTGCTGAAAAGATTAGGGCTGATGAGAAGAAGCAGTCAAGGGAAGTGACCAAAACTGTTTCGGTTACGACTGAGTCGGCTCCTGTTAAGGAAAACACCACGACTACTACTACCGTGACGGCGAATAAGCCTGTTTCAACCACTGTTTCAGAAGTTATTGAAAGCAAATAATTCTTGTTTGTGTTAGTTTTGCGGGGCTTTTTGCTCCGTAACTATTTTTCTTTCTCCCTGTAATTTTTGCACGCTTGTTCGTGTTAGTTAATTTTTTAACTTCTTTGAGCCATTATTCTTGCATGACGCTGTGGATTGATTTTCTTTTCATCATTTCAATTATCGAGTTTTTCGTTATTGCGGTTCCTAATCTTGTGAAGTTTTTGGTTGTGGGCGCGGTTCTTTTTGTGAATTTTTGGGCGCTTAAGGGCGCGGGGGTTAATTCAAAGCTTCTCTTTAGGGATATTTCAAAGCAGTTTGGATTTGCACGGGTTGTTTTTGTTTCTGCATTCTCGGTTTTGTTGATAATTCCTCTTGTGTGTTTTGTGATTAGCATTGTTAATTTCGTTTTTATGAAAGATGCAAATTTGATGTTTTGGCTTGTAATAATTCCTCTCGCAGCGCTTGTAATCCAGTACGTTTATTTTGTGAAAAAGCTTCCTTCTTTCTTTGCTGGTTTCGCCCAGCCGAAAGTTGTTAATGTAAAAGAAGCAAAAAATCCTAAAAAGAAAAAGAAGTAGTGCTCGCAAGTATCTTTGTTTCGAATTTTTGTTTCA
This sequence comes from uncultured archaeon, assembly GCA_964544205.1. GTDB lineage: Archaea > Iainarchaeota > Iainarchaeia > Iainarchaeales > JAAZKV01 > JAAZKV01. Next base: position 836 of record CAZJAE010000024.1, on the reverse strand, counting down.
GTGTTTGTTGAATACTAGTTCTATTACATCCCCGTATTTGAGCGGGTGGTCTCTTCCGACTATTTGTTTTGTTTTAACGTCTATTGCTCTTATGAATCCGTCTCCCATGTCTGTGTGGAGCGTGTAAGCGAAATCAATTGCTTTTGAGCCTTCTGGCATCAAGAAGCAGTCCGGAATTATTCTTCCTTGGGAATCCGCGAGTCCTTTTGTTCCTCCAGGGAATACAGGGAAGTATTTTAAGAGTTTGAATACAGCAGTGTCAAGGCATTCCTGAACTCCTGTGGAGCCGAATTTTTCTAGCACGTTGTGGCGTATTGTTTCTATTCCTGCTTTTTGCTTCTCATTCAGCTGTCCAAGTATTTGGAAGTCTTTTTGTCCGGGGTAGTATTTTACAATATTCATTTTGGCAGCTTTGCGCAGGGATAATTCGCTTGCTGCGGAGCACGGCACTATGTGCGTGTTTGGGAACGCTTCTTTTAGTCTTTTAACGTTTTTTTCGCCTGAAGGCAAATCGCATTTGTTCGCAGCGATTAGTATCGGCTTTGACCATACTCTGCATTTGTGCGCAAATGTTCTTTTGTCTTCTTCCGTCCATTGCTGGAGCATCTTCTCATCAATTTTCATTTCTCTCATGGCTTTTTCTATGTGCCATGGAAGGATTTTTACTCCCGCAAGCATTTGTGCAAGTATTGTTACTTTTTTTCCAAAATCTTTTTCCTGATTTCGCCCCATTTTCTGCCAGTTGTTGTCAATTATTTTTAAGAACCACAATTCTATTTCTTCTTCAAGGAATTTTACATCCTCTATCGGGTCGTGGCTTCCTTCAGGCACTTCTT
>CAZJAE010000023.1:0-10028 GCA_964544205.1 uncultured archaeon | reverse complement strand
CTTTTACCGGAGCTTTTCCGATTATGATTGATGAGTCTCCTTCTTGTCTCATTTCGGTTATTTGCACTCTTCTTCCGCCGAGTTCTCTTGATGCCGAGCCCATCTGGTCTTCTGGCACTGTTACTGTCAAGAGTTGTTTTGGTTCGTAGAGCATTGTTCCTGCTTGGAGCATGCATGCGTAGATTCCTCTTGTCACAGCAGGGAGCACTTGCGCTGGTCCTCTGTGGATTGAGTCTTCGTGGAGCGTTGCATCGTCCAGTTCTACCAATATTCCTTGGCATTTTTCTTTTGCCATCGGGCCTTGGTCGATTGCGTCTTTGAATGCCTGTATTACTAACTCTCTGATTTCGTGGAGCGCTGTTATTCCTCTTGTCTTGTCTATTAGCGCGTTTGTTCCTTCAACTGCCCATACTTTCTTTGAGTCGTCTGTTGAGAATCCAACTGCCTGTAGTTTTGCTATTGATTCCGCGTTTTTGAACTTTACTTTTCCTATTGGCGTAGTCAATTCTGCAAGGTTTTTGTAGATGTTTTCAGGCATTGGCGTTACTTTGAGTTTGAATTTGTTGTGTTTGTTTGGTGATTTTGCTTCTAAAACGTCCGATTCTCCTTCTATTCCTTCGTGGAATACTACGATTGGAGGGGATGTCTGGATTTCGATTTTGTGGTTGTTTACTATTCTGTATGTGTTTACTTCTAAGTGCAGTTCGCCCATTCCTGACAAGAGGTGTTCTCCTGTTTCCTGGTTGATTGTTGTTCTTAGGTTCGGGTCTTCTTTTGAGAGTTTTCGCAGTGCTTCGATTAGTTTTGGCAGGTCTTTTGGATTCTTTGCTTCTATTGACACTGTCATTACCGGTTCTGCGTTTGACATGAAGCTTTCAAACGGCTTCACTTCTTTGTCTGTTGCTACCGTTTCTCCCGCGTAAATGTCTTTTGTTCCCACGATTGCGGCAATGTTTCCTGCTTCTGCTTTGGATATTGTCACAAATTCGTTTCCCATGTATACTCCTACTTTTGATACTTTTACTTCTCTTTTTGCTCCGAGTAGGTGAACCATTGCGCCTGGCGCTAGGGTTCCTGAGTATATTCTTCCTGTCGCTACGTCTCCTGCGTGCGGATCAACTGAAACGTCTGTTACAACCATTGTGATTGGTCCTTTTTCGTTGCATGAAGTCATTGACTTTGCAGCTGGTGTTGTCATGTCTCCGCCCCAGATTTTCTGGATTCTGTATGTCTGCGCTTTTTTAGGGCTTGGAAGGTGTTCTGCAACCATTTGCAGCACTACTTCGTGCACTGGAGATATTTTTGCAAGTTCGTCTTGTTTGTCGTTTTTTAGGTATTCGTATACTTGTTTAAAGTTTATTCCTGATTTTTGCATGTATTGCGCGCTTACTCCCCATTTCTTTTTTGCCGAGCCGAACGCAACTGTTCCTTTTTGTATGCTTACCTGCCATTCTTGTTTGAATTGTTCAGGAGCGTTTCTTTCAATTAATGTGTTTACTTTTGCAATTACTTTTACGAACTTTTCCTGCATTTGCTGTTCGTTTGCGTTAAGTTCCTTAATTATTCTGTCAACTTTGTTAATGAATAGAACTGGCCTTACGTATTCTCTTAGAGCCTGTCTTATTACTGTTTCTGTCTGCGGCATTACTCCTTCAACTGCGTCAACTAGCAGTATTACTCCGTCAACCGCTCTCATTGCTCTTATTACTTCTCCTGTGAAGTCAACGTGTCCTGGCGTGTCAATTAAGTTTACTAAGAATTTCTGCGCTTTCCAGTCAAATGCTAATGATATGTTTGCGGCGTTGATTGTGATTCCTCTTTCTTGTTCCTGGTCTTCGTAGTCCATCATTTGTACTTGGCCTGCGAGGTCCTGGTTGATTAGTCCTGCTGCTGCGATTAGCGAGTCGGATAGCGTTGTTTTGCCGTGATCGATGTGCGCTACTGTTCCTATGTTTCTGATATTGTCTCTGTTGCTCATTAACTTTTCTACTAATTCAACCATTGATTCTGTTCGTCCCAAATTAACCACCAATTAACGCTTTAACTTTCCCAGCTTCTCACCTAAAAGCCGATAAAGTAAAAATAATTTGCGAGGGTTTTCCCCCGCTTTAATTCGCAAAACAAGTTTTTCTTCATTATCTTGATGCTTTTGCGATTCTTTCAACTTCATCTTTTCTCTTTATTGCCGAGCTTTTTATGTCGTTTGCCGCTGCTGCGATTATTTCGTCGGCGAGCGCCTGGCTTGCGCTGATTTTTTTGTTGAATGATGCTCCAAATCCTCCGAGCGCGATGTTTTTGATTGCTTCGTCAAGTCTCTTAAGTGGAGATACATCAACAGCGAGTGTGTATGCTACTCCGCCTCTTTTGATTCTTGTTACGTCTTCTCTTGGAGCCGAGTTTTCAACGGCTTTTACGAGAACCTGTATAGGGTTCTGTTTTTTCTGTTTTTCTATAATTTCAAATGCTCCTTCTATTATCTGGATTGCTTCGAGTTTTTTTCCGCAGCTTCCTCTTCCTCTTATGAATTTTCCGGAGAGTTTTCTTTTTCCCTGTCCTGATCTCATTACTTTGTTTACGAGTCTTTCCACGATGTTTAGGTTTGCTTTTTCGAATCTGCCCTGTGTTTTTCTTCCGAATGAGTGCGGGATTATGATTGGGTCTATGTTCATGTATTTTACAAGGCTTGGGTCTGTTATCATTACGTCGCTAAATGACCACTTGTTGAATAGTTTGTATTCCGAGAATTGAGATTTTTTCTTTACAAAGTATGGTTTTGCTTCTGTTGTTTCTTTTGCGTGTTCTGTTTTTGGAGCAGCCGCTGTTTTTGCGGGAGCTTTTGCTTCTGTTTTTGCCTGTTTTGGAGCTTCTGTTGCAACAGCTGCTTCAGGAGCTTCTATTTTTGCTTCAATTTTTTCCATTTATCTCATCCTCTCATTCTCTAAACCATTCTAAATTTTACTAATTTTTACCTTTTTGTCTTTTCTTTCTTTCCTGTTCTTAGCATTTCAAGGCTTATTCCGTTTACGTGGGTTACTCTGTATTTTACTCCCCACAGGTCTCCTTTTGGTCCGTTCTGCGCTCCGCCGAGTCCTTCTATTACTACTTCGTCGTGTTCGTCGATGAATTTTATTGCTCCGTCGTATGGCGCTAGTGCTGTAAGTTCTCTTCCGTTTTTGATTAGCTGTACTCTTACGCACTTTCTTATTCCTGAGTTTGGCTGTTTTGCTTCAACTCCTCTTTTTTCAAGCACGATTCCTCGTCCTTGGGGAGCTCCTTCAAGTAGGTCTTTGAAAACATTGTTTTTTAGTCTTGTTTTCTTTATTGATCTAGCGTCTTTTTTTCTCCACTTTTGTCTCTTCTTTTCCATTCCTAATCCTGCAAATTCGCCATTACCCATCTAATCACTCTTCGATACTTAACATAAGCCAAGAAAACTATTCTTTCCTGCTCACCTAGTTATCTTAATCCTTAAAGCAAATCTTTTTAAATGCTCACAAAAAGCCGGTTATTAGTTATCACCACAAATTTATATGCTTATTCTGCTGTTAATCATTTATGAGCTATATCAGCAGGCGTTTTGTGAAGAATATAAAATATTATTATCTTGAAGAATCGTTTCTTTTCAAAGGAAAACTCCTAAAACAGAGCGTTTATCTCGGCCCGATTAGTCCTTCTAACGAGATTTTGCTTAAAGCGTTTGAAGAGCTGAAAATAAAGTGCGCAAAGTTTGGCCACACAGTATTTAGTCCCCCCTTGACTGAGTTTATTTCAAGCAGAACCGCAGGGATTCTTGACGAGTTGAGGAAAAAGAAATTAAGAGCGCAAAAACGCATCCCTAAAAAGCAGATTCTTACCGCCTTGCACGCTAAAAGAGTAGAGCTTCTCAAAGCGTATCTGCTTGAATCGGAAAAATCTGGAGAGTTTAGGTTTGAGAAGTGCATTTTGAAATACGAGTCGCTTCTTGATTCTAATTCTCCTGTTTCAAAGGATTTAATTATTGATTTGCATGACTCCATCTATTCTTCAAAAAAGAATTTTTCGGGATTTAGGAGTGTTGAGCTTCCTTTTGCCGAGCCGTTTAAGTTTCCGCCGCCAAGCGAGATTGATGGTTTAATGAATATTCTTCTTGAGTGGGTTAATGAAAAGTCGAGCCTGATTCACCCGGTGGAGTTTTCGGCAAAGTTTCATGCAAAATTTTCTTCAATCAGTCCTTTTTTGCAGGGGAATTATTTTCCGGCGCTTCTCGTCTCAAATTTGATTCTTGAAAGGAATGGTTTTTCTTTTATCAACCCTTTATTGCAAAACCGGGCAGAGTATGTTGCCGCGCTTTCGGCGGGGTTTAAAGAGAATCACAGGCCTTTAACAAGGCTTTTTGTGAAAGAGCAGCGGATTGGAACTGATTAAAACTCTTTTTGTTTATTCTTTATTCATGACAGAAAAGCTTCATCTAAAAGACTCTTACTTAAGGGAGTGCATTTCAAGAATTGTTTTCATTGACCCTGCAGATAAGAATAAAGTTGAATTAAATAAAACTGTTTTTTACGCGCAGAGCGGGGGTCAGCCAAGTGATGTTGGAACAATTACGCGTCTTTCCGATTCAAAGGAATTCAAAGTTCTCTCGGTTAGAAATGAGAATAACATTACTCTTCATGAGCTTAAAGACGCAGAAGGGCTAAGTGCGGGGGATGAAGTGAAGTGCGTTATTGACTGGGACTTAAGGTATAAGCATATGCGGATGCACACTAGCGCGCACATACTTGCGGCGATTATTTTTCAGGAAACTAAGACGCTCATTACTGGAAATCAGCTTGGAGCGGATGAATCAAGGATGGATTTTTCAGTAAAGGATTTTGACAGGGATTATCTTACTTCAATTCAGGACAAGGCAAATGAGATTGTTGCAAAAGATTTGCCAATTGTTATTTCTTTTGAAGAACGCGATAATGCTCTTGCAAGACCAGAGCTTTTTCGCTTGAAGGATAAGCTCCCTAAGGATATTCCTGTTTTTAGGATTCTTTCGATTGGAGATTTTGATGTGCAGGCTGACGGAGGCACGCACGTCAAAAGCACTAAAGAAGTGGGAAAAATCATTATTACTGATATGAAGAATAAGGGCGCTGAGAACAGGCGTGTTTACTGGAAGCTTGAATAATTTGATTAATTCAGCTTTTTGAATTTTTTTCTCGCTTGCATTAATCTAATATACTAAAAAGTTCTTTTGTTTTCAGTGTTTTTTATGAAGGCTTTTATTATTCACGGAGCTTTTGGAAGCTCTAAAGAGAATTGGTTTCCTTGGCTTAGGCAGAGTCTCTCAAAAATGGGGATTGATGTTTTTGTTCCTGATTTTCCTACCCCGCAGGGGCAGACTGTTGATATTTGGATGCACATGATGGATAAGCATCTTAAGGACCTTGACGAGGGAGCTATTTTTATCGGGCACAGCGTGGGCTGCGCGTTTATCTTGTCCATTCTTGAGAAATTGAAAATGCCTGCGGTGGGGTGTTATTTTGTCGCAGGTTTTACCGGTCCGCTCGGCAAGGATATTGACAGGGTGAATAAGAGTCTTGCGGACAGGAATTTTGACTGGAATAAATTGAAGCAGAAGTCAAGAAGGTTTGTGATGTTTGCTTCTGACAACGATCCTTGGGTTCCTTTTGAAAAATCCAAAGAAATGATTGACAGGCTCGGCGGGGATATTGTGAGCGTTCCGGGCGCGGGGCATTTTAATTCGCAGTCAGGATATAACGAGTTTAAACCGCTTCTTGAGAGAATTATTCTGGACGTGAAGAAATGAAGATTTTTCTCTGCCGTCACGGCGAGACTACTGGCGACCTTGAGGACAGGTACGGCGGTTTTTACAACGATTCTCTTTCAAAGAAGGGCGTTGCCGAGTCTGTTGAACTCGCAGAGAAGCTTTCTGGGTTAGGAATTGAGCTTGTCGCACACAGTTCTCTTAACAGGGCGAAGGAAACAGCAGGGATTGTTGCTAAAAAATTAGGCGTCGAGTTAAAGGAAAAGATTGAGCTTTGCGAACGGAATCATTATGGAATTCTTACAGGAATGAAGAAGTCTGAAGCTCTCGATAAGTTTCCTGGAGAGGTCGCTAAGTTTAAAGATAACCCATTGAGACCGGGTGTTATCGGCGGAGAGGATTATGATGTTTTCAAGAAAAGAGTTGTTGGCATGTTTTTGCACATAAGCCGGTGCAGGCATCATAATACAGTAGCTATAATTACTCACGGCGGTCCGATTAAGTGCATTGTTCGTGAGGTTCTAAAGCTTGGTGAATTAAAAAGGCTTGATGACTGCGCAATTCTTGAAATTGTTGTTAAGAACAGCAAGTTTTCTCTTATTGCAATGCAGGGTGCCGAGCTTGAGGAAACAAAGAAATAGCTTTCCAAAAAGCATTTTTCTCTGGCAGTTTTAAAGCTTAGCTTATTACCAGTTCTAAGTTGAAGTTTCTTTTTATTATTTCTTTTACTCTTTTGATTCGCGAGTTGTTTTTGAATGCTTTTGCCTTGTTTTGGGCGTCAAGCATCACTATTATTTTGTCGTTTGTTTTTCTTGCCGTCGCGTAGTCCACTTCAAGGGATTTTGCGAATACTTCTTCCGGTTTTTCGCATAATGGGAGGAGTTCTATTCTTTTGTTGAGTCTTTCCTGGAGTGTTTTTACGTTTACCGCTTTTTTTCCTATCGCTTTTCCCATGTCTTTTTCGTGTATTAAGAATGACACTAGTTGTCCTTCAACGAGGCAGTCTTTTGCCGTCACGCCTGTTATTTTTTCAAGCGCGCTCATTAATAGTAAATCGTCCATTGTTAGTTTCATTTGCCCACCAGTTTTTTTATAAAAATAATTCGCCGCTTTTTGCGCGGCGGTTCATTGTTTTTTTAGATTTCAAGCACTTTGCTTTTTCCTGCGTCAAGCACTAGCATTGCCGAGATTACAAATGGTTTTCCGCATACGCTTCCAAGAACTAGTCCTGTTCCGTCGTATTCGTAGAATTTTTTGCTTTCAACTGTCGCTATCTGTTTTAGCGTTTCTTTGTCGTTTTTCGGCATGTTTTTGCATACTATTAGGAGTTCGCCTTCGTTTGCAAGGAGTTTTTTCTTGCATTCTTTGAATCCGAACGCTACTTTTCCTGTGTCTACTGCTCTTCTTATTTCCTTATTTGCATCTACGCTCATAATTTCACCTTTTGCTGTTATGAGCCCTAAAACGCGAACTTAGAATGAGTAATCTTTTCTAACCTTACTCCGCTCTAATGCTTCTCAAGGCTTTAATATAAAACTTAACTTTAGCCAAGGTTTAAAAATCTGGCGAGAAGCTTTTTCCCGCCAAATCCCTTAACTTTAATCAATCCTATCTTTCACTTCATTAGCAGTTCAACAATTCCTGTTCCAACTTTGATTGGCTGGCCAACAATGATGTTTTCTACTACTCCTGTTAGGTTTTCTCTCTCTCCCTTAAATGCTGCTTCAAGGAGGTGTTTTGTTGTTTCTTCGAACGCAGCTCTTGCGAATGGTGATGCTTTTCCTTTTGTGATTCCTGTTCTTACTATTCCTTTTACTTCTCCTGAGAAAGTCATAAGGTCCGCAAGAAGCATTATGTGTCTTACATCAACTTTGATTCCGTTGTCGTCAAGAACTTTCTTCAGCTCTGTTACTACAAGGTTTCTTCCTGCTTCTATTCCTAATACTTTTGAAGTTTCAATTATGTCGTTAGTGAATACTCTTTCGTTGTCCACTCCTTCAAGTTTTAAAACGGCTTTTAGGTTGCTTCCGCTTGTTTTTACAACGAACTCTTCAGTGTCTTTTGTTTTTTCCTTTACTATTAATGTTTTTGTTATTCCTTTTACTCCGTGAACTTTTTCATCCAAGAGTTTTAGCATTTCTTTTCTGATTTTTAGGTATTCGCTTTTCTTTTCAACCGCGAAGTGCACTGTGTTGTCTCTGTATATTGCTTTGAAGTCTTTTAGTCCTTTCTTTAAAATTTCAGCTACATCGTCTGATTTTAATCCAAGTGCTTTTGTCTTGTCTGTCTGGATTTCTATTGCAACTTTCATGTTTTCAAGGTCTTCGTTTATTTTTACTACATCCTGAACTCTTACGTCTATTAGGCTTCTCGCGAATTTTTCCGCCTTTTCTTTGTCTTTTTTCATTTCGCTTGCCAAAAATATTGTCATTGTCGGGTACTTTGCTTTGCTTCGCCCGTCAACTATTTCTTCCACTCTTTGTATTCCGCTTCCTACGGATACTTCCGCAGCTCCTGCGAAGTGTTTTGTTCTTAGTGTTAATTGTGTTCCTGGCTCTCCAAGGGACTGTGCAGCTACTATTCCTACAGCTTCTCCTGGTTCTACTATTACTTGGTTGTATTTCGCCATTACCGCGTCTGCGAGTTTGTCTGCCTGCGGTTTTGAGAGTTTGTATACTTCAGAGATTGCCACTATTTCTTCAAGAAGCTTCTTTGGGAGCGCTACTTGTTCCCAGTTTCTCTCTTTTTCTTCATATACTTTTTCTGAAGGGTCTACTTCTTCCTCTTCTTCTACTTCTATTTCAGTGTCTATTTCGGGTGCTCGTCCTTTTTTCTTTGCTGACTTTTTTTCTTGTTTTTCTGCTGACTTTTCTTCGCCTTCTTCCGCTTTCGCTTCTTCTGCTTCGCCTGCTTCTGTTTCTTCTTCTGTAACGTCTTCTTCGTCCACGTCTTCTTCTGTTGCTTCTTCGCTGCCTGCGAAGTCTTCTTCTCTTTCTTCAACCATTTTTCCTCACCCTTTTTTAGTCAGCTAAAAATAATTTACAAGCTTCCCTTGTCTTTGAGTCGCTTGTATTCTTCTTTTATGTCAACGCTTACTCCGCTTTTCGTGTTTTTAGGGAATACTCCGTCTTCTCCGTACTGGTATTGAACAAGCATGTTTGCTGCTGTTCTTACTGTTCCGTCTGGAGCCGCCACTAGGTCCTTTAGCGAGTTTGCGAGTCTTCTGTACAGGTATCCTGATACTTTTGTCGATACACCTGTGTCAACTTCTCCCTGTCTTCCACCCATTGAGTGGTAGAAGTATTCTTTTGCGTTCATTCCGTCGAGGAAGTTTGACCTGATGAATCCTCCCGCAAGGAGTCCTACGTCTCCTTTGTGGTTTGAGGTTATTAGTCTCTTATAGAATCCTTTCTTTGGTCTTCCTTCTCTTACGCTTGCCTGTCCCCAGAATCCAGCGATGTTCATGAGGTTGATTGAGCTTCCTCTTGACTTTGCTAGGATCATTGAGATTGTGTTCAGCGTTATTTCTTCGCCTAAAACGTAGTGGAGTTTTTCTTTTAGTATTGCTTTTTCCACTTTGTCTTTTGCTTCTCCGGCGATTCTTACCATGTATAATTCGAAGCTTTCGCTGATTGTTCTTCCAGGGATTACGTCAAGCGTTCCCTTTTCGTACTGTTCAACTATTGCTTCTGCTTTTTTCATTGCGTCTGCGATTACTTTTTTCTTAAGTTCTTCGATTTCTTCGCTTACTTCGAATTCCGAGAGCGATGCAGTCATTCCTTTGTGCGTTAATAGGTATGCTGTGATTCTGTTTATTCCTCTGTAAAATTCTTCTATTACCGTGCTTGGGTATTCTCTTGCGAGCGTGTCAACTATTCTTCCTCTTCCTTCGCTCAGCGCTGAGGAGTCGATTACTCCGCTTAAGAGTTTTCCGTCAACGATTTTTACTTTTTCCATTATTTCGCCCACTAGCTTTGAGTCGCTTGGATTGTATCCTGCGTCTTTGAATACTTTGCTTGTGAACGAGTCAAACTCAAGGTTCAAGTTTTTTGGTAGTATTTGTGAGAAGATTAGCCTTCCGGAATACATCTTGCCTTTGTCTGGTTTTGGCAGGTCTGTTACCCCTATTGAGAACAATAACTGCATTGCTTCTTCCTTTGTGAACTGCGTCTGTGGCATTGTTAGCGTGAAGCATCCGCTTACTCCGTCTTCTTTTGGCGCAATTACTGGAGCTCCGTATCTTGGAGAGATGATTTGGTCTCTTACCAGCATTAAT
>CAZJAE010000022.1:0-10419 GCA_964544205.1 uncultured archaeon | reverse complement strand
TGTCTGTGATTGCTTCGTTTACTTTTGTTAAGTTCTTGAATGCGTTTCCTTCAAGCGTGATTGTTAGAGTGTCCTCAGCGAACTCTTTTTTTGTTCCTGGTATTCTTGAGTAGTATTTTTCGTACATTTGTTCAGCGATTTCTTTTTTGTCTTTGTATTCTTTTTCGAGTCTTATGCTGTATTCAACGTCTCTTCCTGCAAGTGGGTGATTGAAGTCTATTCTTACTCTTCCGCTTCCTACGCTCTGAACTCTTCCCATCGCGTTTCCGATTCTTACTACGAGTCCCGGGAATGGATTGATTTTTTGTTCGTGGAAGTTTTGCAGCGGCACTACTCTTACGAGTTCGTTTCTTCTTTCTCCGAATGCGTCTTTTGCTATCATTTTTACGAGTCTTTCTTCGCCTTCGCTCATTGTTTCGAGTTCTTTTTCAACCATTGGCAGCAGTTCGTTTTCGCCTGTAAGGATTGTTAGGGGTTTGTATTCTTTTCCCTGTTCCATTATTCCGTATTCTTTCGCTACTTTCGCGTCGTTTGTGTCAAATACTGCGTTTGAGAGCAGTTCTTTTCCTGTGAAAGTTACGCTTATCATTCTTTTTTTCTTGTCTGCCATTAGTGCCACCTTATATTTAGCCTGCTGTTTAAGGTTTTTAAAAGTATTTAACCGCTTATTAATTAGTTTTGGCTTAATTGCCGCTGGGATTGATTTTATGGAAAGGGACTCAATTTTGAAGTTTGTGGGTATTTTTATCGTTGCTTTCATGGCGCTTAGCATGATTGCGGCGGGTTTTTTGTACGCAGGGGATAACAGCGGCGGTAATAACAACCAGAATCCGAATGTTCCTGTTCTTGACACGACTGCGTTTTCTTACTCCGCTTCTTTTGAGACAGTGGCTTTGAAGGAATTAAAGTCCGGCAGAATTGCGGCTATTACGAGTTCGCTTGACAAGTCCGCTATTGATGCGGCTGTTTTGAAGTCTGACGGCGTTTCAAAAATCAGTTCTCAGTTTAGAAAGGGCGGGGTTGACGCTAACGAGTGGGTGTATTATGCAGATATTAGTTTTAAGAGCAGCGCAATTGTAGCTGATTCTGTTGAAAAGATTTTTGACTTGAATTTTTTTAATCAGGATAAGAGGAGCGAGTTTGCTTCTGTTAAGTATATCACGATTAAGGCTCCTGAGTATACTGTTCTTAGGAATACTGATCTTAATATTGACAAGAATTTTTCCTTCACTGCAAGCACTCTTTCTGCCCTTGCCGACGTTGGAACTAATCCCGGAGATGAGCTTTTGATTGGCGGAACTGTTTCTCTCAAAGGGAATGATATTTCTTCAATGGAGCTTGTTGAGGCGCAGAATCTTACCAGGTTAAAGGAGTATCAGGACGCTTTGAGTAGCATTCAGATTGATTCCAACGCCCCTATTGTTGACGCTAATTCGTCTGTTGTGATTGACACTAACGGTTGGGTTGATACTAACTCAACGGCTTCTTCAGACTTGAACAACTAATTAGTAGTTTAAAAGAATTGAACCGGCAGTTTTTTGCCGGAATTTATTTTTTTTGAAGTTTTTATTCTTTTAGCGATAGTATTGCGGCTGCTATGTCGCCGTTGTTTTCTGTCAGCGCTTGTTTTGCTTTTTCTTTTGTCACGCCGGCGCTTTCGGCAACCATTTGTATGTCTTCTTCCGGCACTCCTGATTCTTCTTTTGCCGTGCCTGCTATAGTGTATGTTTTTGTGCCCTGCATTTCTATGCTTTGAACCTGCGGGTTGTCTATTACGAGTTTTTTTCCGCTGTTTAGAACTATTACTACTTGTTTTGCGTCTATTTCTTCGTTTTTTATTCCGAATCTTTTCATCATTTGTCCCATTTGTTTTGGGTTTACTCCGCCTGGAAACATATAATCACAATCTATTTAGAAGTGCAAAAAGGTTATAAAGTTACATTGAGTATTATTCTCAGAAAGGGTTGTTTTTATGATTGGCTCAAGAGTTTCTCAAAATTCAGAAGCGCAGGGGACGATTGAGTATCTTGTGATTATCGCGGTTGTTATTGTTATTTCGCTTGTTGTTGTGGGTCTTTTGACAGGTATTTTTAGCAACTCTGCTTCGCAGGTTTCTGGAAATATTGAGGGTTTGACTCCCGCCGCAGACGGGATAATGGTTGCGGATTCTGTTCTTGACCCGCAGGGCGATGCTCTCGTGAGTCTTGAGAATAACTCTGGAGACACTATCACGATTACTAAAATAATCAACGGAACTACAACTAATTCTTTTGATGAAGATATTCCAAGCACTGATTCCAGGACTTTTTCTCTAAGAGATTTGAACGCTTCATGCCCATGCAATGCGGGCGAGTCTTCAAAGAAGTGCGTTTTTTCCATAGAGTATGTTACTTCTACGGGTCTTACTAAAACCGCTTCTGTTGAGATTACTACTCAGTGCGTTTCAAACGTGACTGTTTCGCCAAGCGCCGCTGGAGTAGGCAGCGGGACTCTTGCGGATCCTTGGATTATTAATACCTGCTCGGAGCTTCAGGATATGAAGAGTCACTTGGATGGAAATTATGCTCTTGGCGGGAATATTGACTGTTCGGCAACGGCTTCTTGGAACTCCGGAGCCGGTTTTGAGCCTGTTGGAACCGCGGATGACTGGACTGATTCTTTCCACGGTTCTCTTGCTGGAAAGGGGCATAAGATTAGCGGGCTTGTAATTAATCGTCCTTCTTCAAACACCGTGGGGCTTTTTGGTTATTTATACGGGGATGTGTCAAAACTCGGATTTGAGGATGTGAACGTAATCGGCTCTTCAAATACCGCCCCTCTTTTTGGAATTTCGAGGTATTCAACAATTTCCGAAGTTTATGCCAAAGGCAGTGTGCGGAGCGGAACTTATGGAGGGGGTCTTGGAGGAACTATGGAGGGCGGAACTACTGTCACTGATTCTTATTCCGATGCTGATGTTTACGTTACTACTTCTGTTGCAGGCGGATTGTTTGCCAGAATGAGCGGCGGGGATTGCCATTTGCTTAGAGCTTATTCGAGCGGGGATGTGCTTGGAGGGAATTACCGCGCGGGCGTTGTTGACGAATTTTTCGATTCTGAGATAAGGCATGTTTTTACTACAAGCAGTCTTGCAGGGAGCGTTGCGGCGAGGGGAGGAATCTTTGAGGCGCTTAATGCTAATCTTGGAACGGAGAATCTTCACTGGCTTGAAACCGGCGCTACGGGGTGCTATGTTTCAAAGTATACTAGCGAGCCTGACTGCACTTCTCACACTCTGGGCAGTTATTTTACAAATTCTTCTAACCAGCCGATGGCTTCGTTTGGGGGATTTGGGGCTTCAAAGACTTGGAGTGTTTGCCCGGGAAGTCTTCCTCATTTGACTTGGGAAAATAAAACCTGCTGATTTTTTGGCGCTTTTTTTGGGATTTTTTTATTTTGCGTCCCCATAACGTTTTTAAGCTTCAAAGTGTTGTGTCTTACCATGCACGGAGTTATTGCTTCTCTTAAGGATTTTGACAAGGCGTTTTCTAAATGCCCAAGGGACGGTCCGAGAAGGCAGGCGCTCATAAGGTATTTTAGCATTAACGGTGTTGTTAAGGCGGTTGCTTCTGACAAGGAGTGGCCAAAACTCGCTTATCCTGACACCCGTGTTCTTGATATTAAGATTAAGGAGATTAAAGAGAAGCGCAAAGTGTATAACGAGAAGTTGTCGGAGTGGAAGAAGAAGCATTCTTCTGCGGCAATGTATCACCAGGTTAATCAAGTGAAGAAGTTTGGCGACCCAATTTATTGGAAGCACTTGGCAAAGGTTATTTCAGATGAAGATTATAGAAAGGATGCTGATGCAGTGAAGCTCCCTGCGCATCTTGTTTCTGACAAGAAGTGGAAGACAATGGTTAAGATGTTTGTTAATGACTTGGAGTATAGAAAACAACTTGCCGAGACTGTGAACACTTCGATTGTTTATAAGAAGAACAAGAAGGTTGCAAAATTTGCTGATGATTTGCAGGATTTTAGGATGGGGGCTGCTCAGAAGCAGATGACTGACCTTGAGGAAAAGATTGACACTTTAAACAAGAATGAAGAAGCGCTAAAGGAAATGCAGAAGTGGGCTAAGGAATAGCTCCTGCAGCATTTTTTTCATAATTCTTTTTTCCAAAACACACTCAAAAATAATCCTAATTTTTCACCCCATGATTTTTTCAGGCTTTTTTCATGAATTTACTCAACCACCGGCAAAATAGCTTCAAATAGAATATATACCGCCCAAGCCAAGATTAGTATAGTTTGAAAATTTGGGCGAGCATCTCGCTCAAATGGAGGGGATAATATGTTTGGATCAAGAATAGTAAGGTTTGTTGAGGGAGGGGCTATTAGACAGCCTAATTTCTTTTATGTGAAGGTGTAAGTCAAGCGATGAATTGACTGCTTTTTACTACCACCCGAGTATTTTTGCAGTTTTTTTGTCTCCTTAAAACATGCCTGCTGAGTTATTTTTGCAGCAGCATGTTTCTCCCGACACATTTTAAGTTTTTGTAATTAAAAGGAGGTGTTTTTGGTGAAACCGGTAAAGTCAGTTAAAATCGGCGCTGTTGAGGTTGCTGTTTGGGAAAACTCGTCTAAAGAGGGTAATAAGTTCTATACTACCACTATTGAGCGGAATTATAAGAATGGCGAAGAGTGGAAGAAGACTAACTCGCTTAGAAACGATGATTTGCCTAAGGCAATTTTAGCGCTTCAGGAAGCGTTCCATTTTGTTGCGTTAAAGGAATAGCAGTCAAAGCATGGCGCGTGGCGAGAGTATTAAGCCTGCATTTCTCTCCGCTTTTTTAGTTTTGCACCAATTATATTCATAAACCCAAAAGAAGCATTATTTTGTAATGAGTTCTACTGCTGTTAAATCAAAAAAATCCGCTATTGATGCGGGCGCTTCTAAAATGCCTGTTGTTTTTATGTGCGCGGGTATTTCTTCAAGGTTTGGCGGGAAGATTAAGCAATTTGCGCAGGTTGGAGTTAATGGCGAGACGCTTATTGAGGTTTCAATTAACCAAGCCGTTAAAGCGGGTTTTGGCGAGATTATTTTTATTGTGGGCAATTTGACTAAAGAGCCTTTTATGCAAAAGTTTGGTGATTCTTATCGCGGAGTTCCTGTGAAGTATGCTCTTCAAGAGTTTGATCCTCTTGCGCGCGATAGACCCTGGGGGACTACTCATGCAATTGTATCGGCTCTTGGGCTTATCAGCGGTTCTTTTGCTATTTGCAACGGGGATGATTTGTACGGAGAGGACGCTTTTTTGAGAGTGCATGATGCGCTTGTTTCTAAAACCGCTGTGGATTGTATCGGGATTGGTTATCCTTTGGGCAGCGTTCTTCCAGAGAGCGGCACTATTAATAGAGGAATTTTTAGAACTAATGAAAATGGGGACGTTATCGCAATTGAAGAGATGTTAAACATTGAAAAAGCGCATTTAGACCGAGTTGGTTTGACTGTTGATAATCTCGCTAATATGAATCTTTTTGGCTTGACGCATAAATGCATTTTGCTCTTAAAAGAAAGGCTTTTGGAGTTTCAAAGCCAGCATAAAGGGGATAGGCGCGCGGAGTGTTATCTCCCAGTGGAGCTTGGGAACTTGGCAAAGTCCGGCAAAATCAAGTTTAAGATTGTTAAAACTACTGGCAAGTGGCTTGGAGTAACTAATCCCGGGGACGAGGATATTGTGAGGGCAGAGCTTTTGAAGGATTCTGTTAAAAAAGACTGATTTTTTGGTTAGAGAAAAGGATTTAATAGTAAATTGCCCTTATTTTGCTTGGTTAGATGGGCAAATCATTTCTTTTAGCGGCTTTTGCGCTTATAGCATTTGGTCTTGTTTTGTTTGGCTGCACTGCGCTTGATCCTAATGCGGAGAAAAAATCGCTTGAGCAGTTTTCAAAGCTTCAAAAGAGTTATGGCGTTGAGGAGAACTTTTCGCCTGTTCTTGGAAATATGAATGACTATATTACTGATCTTGCTGTTGTCGCTCAGAGCGCTCCCATAAGCACTAAAAAATTTATTGAAGCCGAGCTTTATTCCGCAGAATCGTTTTACTATTTGAACAAGGCGCTTAACGAGTCGAGGATTATTGATTTTGCTAATATTAAGTGCTCTGCAAAGGAAGTCAAGTCTACTAGGGATATGATTAACCTTGCTGCATCGTATAATGAAAAAGCTTCGACGGCTGTAGCGACTCTTTCAGAGAGCGAGTTAAAGAATTTGAGGGCAAATCAGTCGGAAATAATTGCTGGAATCGGAGCCCAGATTGTTCCGATTAAGAAATACTTTGATGATAAGTGCTGATTGCCGCAAAAAGCTGTTTGTTATCAAACTTGTTCGTAACCAAGTTTTTTGTTCTGCGTATTTATTGCGTGTCTGATGGAAATTTTTCAAGCATTGATTTTACTATTCTTGGATAGAGTTCTCCGACTCCGTGCCCCTCGATTACAATTACTTTGTTTTCGGACTTCCAAGCAGCCCAGTCAAATCCGTCCTTGTTGTTTGAGGAAAGGACTTTGTTGCCGTCAATAAACAGCACTTCAGCGCTTCTTCCAAGCGTGTTCATGTCAGAGTATATTTTTAGCACGTGCCAGCCGGCTAGCTCTGCGTCCTCATCTACCATTACGTAAATTGTGTATATTGCTTTGTTATCATAGGCGTATGGTTTGTAAACAAAACTTGTAAGGTAAGGCACTTTTTGAGTAAAGTATTTTGACAATTCGGCGCAGTTCATCGAAGTGCCTTTGTTTTTGTCTGTTGTTTTTATTAAATCATCATCGCTTGGGAGCAGGGAGAGCAGTTTTTCGTCCCCGCAGTAAGAGTCATTCTCAGAGTAAGTTAGTTCAACAGGTTTTTTTTGAACCTGTGTGTTCTCTTGAGCGCATCCGGAAAAAATTATTGCTACTATTATTAGCAAAGCGATTAGAATTTCTTTTTTCATGCTGATTATTAGGATTTTATTGGTTTTAATTTTATCTTTAATGCTTTTTCTGGCTTTTACAAGGTTTTTTATATCTTAAAAGTATTCATTATACGGCGTGGGTTTTGTGAGTAAGGGCGCGGGTTTATTGTCAATAACAGCAATATTTTTATTAGCAGTTATTCCTCTTGTCGGCGCTTATTGCATTGGCTCGGATCAGTGCATGTATTCTTGTCCTTATGGGTGGGGGTATAATGGCAATTGTTTAGGCCCTGGAGAGACTGGTTTTTTTGGTTCTTGGCGGTGCTGTTCTGAGCCTGTTTACACTTGTTCTAATTATGGCGGCTCTTGCATGTATGGAAGTTGTTCGACAAATAACCGGCCTGACGTGTATTCTGGAACATGCCCTTCTGGTCAGTATTGCTGCGGAGCGGCTTATACTTGCACGGGGCAAAATACCTGCGTTTCTGGAATGTGTATGTCAAATAACCGACCTGATGCTTACGGCACTTGTCCGACTGGGCAGTATTGCTGCGGTCCGCAGTATACTTGCGAGCAGAACGTGACGCAGGATTGTGTTTATGGCGGCCCTTGCAGTAATCTAAACAGGGCTGACGGGAGCGGAACTTGCGGGACGAGTCAGAGTTGCTGTGGAGCGGCTTATACTTGTTATCAGAACATGAGTCAGAATTGTGATTCTATTTTGCCTTGCGATATGGCGCATAAGGCTACTGGGAGCGGAACTTGTCAGAGCGGAAGGTATTGCTGCGGGCAGGATTTGACCTGCTGGCTTTACGGCGGGATGTGCACAGGGGGATTCCCTTGGGTAATAACTCCTGTTACTCCTTTCATTAATCCTTACTGGGTGAATACAACTACTGCAGGGTCTTATGAGTGTTATCCTGGAACTCCAAGCAATTTTGGTCTTTGTGATTATACAAGGGGAGAGATTTGCTGCGACCCTTCGCCTCCAAATCCTTACCCTGCTACTCCTTCTGCGAGCTGTACTGTGATTGGGCTTGCTAATAATAATTATTCTTTTAGTTTCAGCGGGACTGATAATGAGAATGTGAGGTATGGTGTTAATTGGAACGGTGGAGAGACTGTTGAAGAGTGGCTTCCTTCTTCAGGGTTTGTTGCGAGCGGAACTTCTTTAACGGCTCAGCACAGCTGGACTTCTATTGGAACTAAGACGGTTAAGGTGATGACTCAGTCCCAATCAGGTCAGTACTCGGCTCTTTGGGGAACTTGTTCTGTTAATATTGTTGCTAATCTTTCTGTTGAAGCGGGCGGTCCTTACACTCACACTCTCGGAACTCCGACTGCTCTTTCTGCTACTAAAGCTGGCGGGGGCACTATTACTTCTTGGAATTGGAGCATTACTGACAATGCGGGCAACTGTACTCTAACTAATCCAAATACCGCGTCTCCGACTATTAGTTGTTCTAATATTTACACTAACACTACTGTTTCGGTGACTGCGACTGACTCGCTTGGAGAGACTGCGAGCGACACTGCGACTGTGAGGACGATTCCTGTTCCGAGTTGTTCTGTTTCAACAATTAATCCTAATCCTTTGAGGAGGGACGGCAATTCGGTAATAGTTGTTTCGTTTGGCGATTTTCAGTCCGACCCGGCTTTGTCAGTAGCTGACTCTGTTGATTGCGGCAATGGTTCTACTGCTTCGCTTGTTTGCACAAGCACTGCTTCAAGTCCTTTTTCGGGGACTTGCCTTGCCCAGTGCGCGTATAGCGTTTCGTCTTTGCAAAATTTAAGCGTGGGCGCAATTGTTGCCAGCGCTTCGCAGTCAAGAAACTGTTCTGTTAGAACAATTAATTTGACTCCTAATCTTGCGCCTTCAGTTCCGACAATTGTGCGAACATCTGGAGGGAGTGCTAATGTCGGCTCGCTGCAGTCTTTTAATTTTACTTCAACAGATCCTGAAAGTGATGCTATAAGGTATCACATTGATTGGAATAATGACGGCGTGTATGATGAGATTGTTCCACAGAGCACATCAGCTGGAGTTGCTTTGCCTTCGGGTCTTGTTGCGCATTGGAGGGGAGATTGGAATGCGAGGGACAGTGTTGGCGCATATCACGGGACTTTGACTAACGGGTCTTATTCCCCTGGAGCAGTAAGCGCTGCTTTTGACTTGTCAAACGGAACTTCTTACATTACTATTCCAAATAATGCAGTGTTTGATTTTGCGGCTAATCCTTTCAGCATTGATGCTTGGATTTTTTCTTCAAGCAAGAACTTTCAGGTGATTTTTTCCAACCAAAACATTACGAGCCCTTACAGGGGTTATGCTTTGGCATTTAACATTAACGAGCCGGCAATGGCTTCAAGCTGCGCTGTTGGAAATATTTGTTTTTATGACGGGGTTTCGTGGAGGGGAGTAGCTTCCGGAATAAATTTGTATTCTTGGACTCGCGTTGCTTTTGTTAGAAACGGAACTACATGAACTTTTTACGTTAATGGAGTAGCAAAAGGAAGTATTTCCGTAGCAAGTTCAATTACGTCAGCGACTGTTCAGCAGGTTATTGGAGCCAACGCTGTTCCTGGGAGATACTTGTACGGTTTTATTGACGAAGTGCATGTGTTTAACAAGGCGCTTAGCGCTTCGGAAGTTTCTTCTCTTGCGTCTAACTTTGAGAATATGAATTTTTCTCCGAGCGCAAGCACTCAAAGCGCTGGTTATGTTTGGACGACTGCGGGTTCTAAGACTTTTAGAGTAAGGGCGGAGGATAATTTCAGCCTTGCGCGCTCTGTTTGGGGAACTTCAACGCTCACGCTTGTTCTCGGACCTACTTGTTCTATTTCGCCTGTGAGTCCGATTAATTCGGCTTATGATGCTAATATTGATTTTAATGTTACTGCGTCTTATTTTGCTGGCGCGCCCATCGCTTCTGGAAATTTATCATCCAAGTGTTATTCTTTAACTACATCTGATGCTGAGTTTAGAACTACTACTCCTATTGGAACTACTTTTTTGATGAGGTGCCCTAATCATAGAAACGACGGCAATGTCACTGTGGTTGTTACTGGAAACGTTGCTGGGGAGAGCGCTGTTTGTTCTTCGCAGATATTCATCAACCTCTCGGCTAATGCAGGTCCTGACAGGTCGATTGCTACCAGGTGGAACGAGGTTTTGAACGGGAGCGCTCTTGGCGGAAGCGGGAGTTATACTTACAACTGGACTATTGTAAAGGATGTTAATACTACAAACCCTAAATGCTCTCTAACTAATGCATCTACTCTCACTCCGACTTTTAGGTGCGATATTGATGCCACAATGAGCGGACCAAAAGTTGCTACTGTTAGGTTTACTGTTAATGACGGAAGGGTGAGCGCAAGCGATGATGTAAATATTACAGTAACTTACCCAACAATTCCTCCTTTTTCTATCTCTGCAGGACCTGACGTTAGCGGACTTGTGGATTCAAACATTTCGCTTACTGGAGTA
>CAZJAE010000021.1:3807-10602 GCA_964544205.1 uncultured archaeon | reverse complement strand
AAGTTTGTCATTGTGTGCCAGTCTCCCGGTTCGACAATAAGGCATTTTTCTGGAGAGTCTAACAAATGAGGGACAAGCCTGCCTTCTTTTCTTATGTTAATTGTGCATGACCCTGCAACTGCAATAAGCGCCTGTCTGTTTTTTTTGTGCATATGCCCGCCCCTGCTCGCTTTGGTTGAATAAATGTAATAGACTCTTTTTATGTCAAACGGAAGAATCTTGTCTATTACTGTAAGCGCGCCCCTTGAATCAGTTATTGTTTTTAGTGTTATCATTTCCGCCATTGACTTCCCCTGCCATTTTCTTTACGCTGAATATGTTTAGGTTGCCGTTGAGCAGCCTTGTCGCATACATGATTATTTTTTCCCGTTTATTAAGGCTTTTTGGTACACCATTAGGAGTCTGCGCGGCGCCGGTTGCTTTAAGCTTCGCCTCTGTTTCAACAAGTGCCTTCACGTATGGCTTATAGACAAGCTCTATTACTTCTTTTGAGAGATGATAGTAGCTTAAGTCAACTTTTGAGTTTTCTATGAATTTTAATCCGTGAAAATGGTAGAAAACAAAGTCAAACTTTTTCCCCGTAGCTGTTTCAACTCCGAATAGTTTTCCGTTTTCTAGGGCAACTTTGTACTGTTGCACATTCCATGGAGCAACTCCTCCGCCAAGGTGCTCAAGAGGGTGGACTCCTTCAAATTTTTCAAACTCGTCAAGATATTTCTGGTCCCCGAATTTTCCATCTTCAAGCCGGTTATAGCACCACTCTATGCATCTGTCAACCCACCAGTTTAGAACCTTCATTCCAGCAGGAGTATTTTTAAAAGTCACAAACTCTACGCAGTATTTTCCGCTCACAATTGATTTTAGATACCTTTTGGAATATCTGTGTGGAGGAATCAATACGCTCGCTTCGCCCATTTCGTCAATCAGTACTTTTGGGTCGGAATAAAAAATCATGTCTGCGTCAATATACGTGCAGTTGTCGACGCCGAATTTTTCAATCACATACTTTATTGTTGAAGAACTGCAGGTCCAGCAGTACTCTCCTCTTCCGCGGTTCTTTTTTGCTTCAAGGAGGCGCTCGTTTTCAAACTCTGAAAGGGAAACTATTGTGACGTTTGGAAGATTCATCTGCTTAAGCGCTCCAAGGCAGGTGTCATCAAACGGAAAAATGTATAAGTGATAGTCTTTGGCAACTCTTGCCAGCGACTCGTACATCGCAATTCCCCTCGCCATGTAATTTGAATCAAACAACGTGCAATAGTTCTGCATTAATTCACCTTCTTTGCTAAGACAATATTGTCAAGATAAAAGTCCTCGTTTTTTGGAAAAAAAAGTCCTAAGAACCCCGCAAGGACGTTTATTGGAAACACCAAGAATAATCCTATGAATAGGTTTATCTTTGGGCGTTTTGTAAAGAATTTTTTGTAAGTGTAGCAGTTTATCATCTGAAGAGCGGCTTTTATTCCTGATACTGATTTTCTCTGCTCTATAATCTCAAAGCCGTGCTTGTTTAGGATGTATTTCAGTCCGAATGAGGAGTATCTGCCAAAATCAACAGGCTGTTCATGTTCGTCCCATGAAAAAGGCACTGTTAGCAGAAGAAGCCCCCCTCTTTTCATGACGCGGTTTATTTCAGAAAGGAACAAGTCCGGCTCAAATACGTGCTCAAGGACCTGGCTTGTTAGAACAGAGTCAAATTCTTTTTCTTTGAATGGAAACTTTTTGCCGTTGTAAAAATAGTCCGCTTTTTTGTTTTTCCTGTTCTCCGGCGAATCATATTCAAGCCCGACGTACTTTGACGCGCTTGTGAGCTTTTCGTACGGTTTTTGTCCGCATCCAACGTCAAGCAGAGTGCCTTTGAGTTTTGGTGAAAGGTCGAGAAGGTTCTCGTGAAGACCCTTTCGCGGGTAATAGAAAGGGTTTGTGATAAAGGAAAGAGCTCCTGGCGAGAAGTCTTCTTTCTCAAGAATTTTTCCAAGAAACCCTTTTGCCTGAACCATAATCATCGCCTTTCCAAAAGGAACCCCTTGAATTTCGCGTTTATGTTGATTGAGTCGCCGCAATCGTAGGAGTAGACAATCTTGTAATTTTTCAGCATTTTGGACAGTATTTTTTTCTCGCTGAAGAACCAAGCAGGGTATTCGGCAGGGTAAATTTCTTCTGAGACTTTCTGAACAGACACAAATTCGCCTTCATCTGCAAACGGAGTTCTGTCAATTAGAATAAATTTTGCGTCGAGCGCCAAGAACTCGTCTAAAAATTTGTAAGGCTCTTTTAGGTACTGAAGCACGCTTCCAAGAATAATAATGTCCGGTTTCGCTATTTTTTCAGCCTGTTTTAGACTGAATGCAAATTTAAGATTTGAGTCCTCAAACTCTTTTTTTCCAATTTCAACAAATCTTTCCTGTTCTACTACAATCCATTTCTTCAGCCCTATCGATTGAGCGAGATGCCTGTATTGATAGTACATGCTTCCAAGCGCCCCGCCAAAGTCAAGAACATTAAACCCTTTTTTCGCGCTTTTAACAGATGCCATAAGAAGGGCGCTTAGCACAGGATAGGAATATTCAATTTCTTTAAACGCCATTGAATCTCTTTCAAACGCGGCTTCTCCTCTTTTAACTTTCAGCGCGGCGTCTCTGACTTTATTGAAAATCATTTCAGAATTATAACCGCCGCATTTATTTTCAGCCTCTGCCCAAGAGCTGTATTTTCCAAAAAACCCGTAGTTTAAGTTTTTTGATTTTGACAGTTCAATAAACACCGGCGGGAGAAGTTTTTTTGCAAGCTTTTTGAGTTTCTGCATGATTGTCACTCCATTAGCCTCTTTAGAAGTATTTTAATCCTGCTAAGAGGGCTCTTCACGCTTTTTTTAAAGAATTTTTTGAATTCATTGAAAGCTTCCTCATTTTCTTTGACTTCGATTTTTTTTAACTCAAACGGCTTGTTGTTTAGCTCAACATCAAATATTCTTGTGTCGTCTGTGTGCGTTCCGGAAGCATCGTTTCCAATGTTGAAAACAAGCGATTTTGAAGGGTACAGCGTGAGCATGTTTTTAAGAAACATTGAGGCATGCCACCTTATCGCCCATGAATCATTCTTCTTCTCAATCTGGTTTTTGAGCATTTTGCTGAAATTAGCGTATCCTCCGTAATCAAATCTTGTGATTAGTTTTTGTTTTTTCAGCTCTTCAAAAAGCTTTTTTCCGTCCGGCTCAAACATTTTCCATGCTCTTTTCCAAGTAGCCCAGCCCCAGCAGTCGGCTCCCCTCAAAAAGAATGTCTGTGGAAGGACCGCATTTACTGGATAGACATATGCGTGAATGCTTGCCACGTCTGCGTCATTTTTGTACATTTCAAGCGCGTCGTTCATATAACCCAAAAAGTGCCTTGATGTTAGCAGGTCGTCCTCAACTATTATTGCTTTACCGTACCTGTTTGTGAGCCTTGTAGTCCCGTCAATTATTGACTTTGCCAGCCCATAATTGGTCTTTCGTTCAATTATCTTGACTGATTTGAACCCGTTGACTTTTTTCAGCATTTTCCTTACTTCCATCACTGAGTTAGCGTCTGATTCTTTTTTTGGGGCGTCGGAAAAAATAAATAAATCGGTTTTTTTTGCGAGAGGATTTCTCTTAAGAGCTTTTATTGTTCGCATGGCGTGTTCGGGGCGTTTGTAGACAAAAAGCGCGACTGGAGCGTATTTCAAACCAAATCACCGTATTCTTTTATCATGTCTTTTCTTATGGCTGCAATATTCTGATATGCGAATATTTCAAAAAGCGCCGAGTCGTATTTTCCCATCGGAACAAGCCCGTCAGGAAGCATTCTGTAAAAAGCGTAGTTTGGGAGCAGATTGAAGAAGTCAAGAAAGAATGCTTTGCTTTTCACGTTCATTGAATTAAATTCAAATTGTATTAAATCAATCTTGTTTCTTTTTATTGATTCTTCAGCGCCTTTTAGCGCTTCAAGCTCGGCTCCCTCAACATCTATTTTTAGAAGATTTACCCTCTGAATTTTTTCGGACTTTATAAAATCGTCAAGTTTTATTATTTCAACGAGTGTTTTTGATGATTTGCCTTTGTGAAGATCTTCTATTACGCCTTTGTAAAGAGTCGCGTGCGAAGAGCCGTTTGTGTTTTCATAATCATAAAAAACGGCTTTTTCTTTTCTGCTTCCGCAGCCCTTGTTTATGAGATTGATTCCAAGCCCTTTTGTATTGGCGGATAGTTTTGAAAATGTTCTGATTCCAGGCTCAAAGCAGTATATTTTGGCTTCTTTTGAATAATCCCTGATAATTTTTGCATAATTTCCTTCGTTTGCGCCCACGTCAAATACTACTAAGTTTTGCCTTCCGTTAAAAAGCCTGTTTAGAAATGTTCTTTCTCCGCTCACTTCGTCGTTTTCAAAGTTCAGCACGCCTATTCCTGAAAGCGAAAGCCGATAGAGGAACTTGTTGGCTTTGTAAAACGCTTTTCTTGCGAATAAATACCTGTAACACTTGTATATTTTTTCAAAAATTCCCACTATCATCGCCCGCCATCATTTAATTGTCCTGAATTTGATTCGCTTATACGCCCTCTACTTTGTGCTTGTTAACAAACAGCATATCTGAATAGTCATGATCCATAAAAAACGGCCTGAACCCGAGCAGGTAAAGCCTTTCTATTATTTTGTTGGTTTTGTCAAAATAATCCTTGTTCCAAAAATCAAGGAAGTTATGGAATTCTATTGATATTTGGGATACTTTGAGAAGGTTCTTGTCGCTTGCATTTTTTATGAACTCCCACTCCGCGCCTTCAACATCAATCTTCATCCAGTCAACTTCGCCGATATTGTATTTTTCAAAAAGCGAGTCAAACGAGTAGCTGTCAACTTTTATTTCTCTTTTTACGCCCTGTTTTTCGGCAAATTCCTTGAACATGGAGTTTGCGCCAGTGGATTCGGCTACAAAAAAGGATATGCCTTTTGCATCAGTTCCTACTGCAATATTTTCAAGCTCTACGAATCTGTAATTTGACACCCTTTTTCTTATTTTTTCGTACATTTCTGGGTCGGGTTCTACGCAAATGTATCTCTTGCAGCGGTTTTTTGACAAAAATTCGTGAGCAAAATCCCCGTAATTTCCGCCAAGGTCGACGACAACTGGTTCTTTTGGAAGCTTGTTCAAAAAAGTGTGTCCGCTGTATCGTACAAACCTTTTCGGCTCAAACTTTCCCAATATTCTTTTTATCGTTCTTCCGCCAACAACCATCTCATCACCAAATTCAATTATCTCTATTCTCACCAGTATGTTCCGCCTTCAACTTTTTTATAGTTTTTCGGACGCTCGCTTTTTGACGGTCTTACCCAGTGCTCGTTTATGAGCTTAAAATTGTGCTCTTCCCATCTTTTTCCTTTCACGCCGAATAGCAGCTGTGTTGAGCCCCCAAGGTGGATTCCTATTTTGCCCATTTTCTTTATGTGCGCCGCGAGCGGAAAGCCATAAGCTCCGCACCCCAGTATCGCTACATCAAAATCAATTTTTGAAATTTGGTTTTCCATATGCTTCAAAGCGGCAAACCAGTCTTTAAACCCAACATCATTCCCTTTAATTGAATTTACCGATCTTAATGTAATAAGCTCAAATTTCGGCAAAATAAGCGGATTGTTGAATAATTTTTCTCTCTTTTTATATTGTTTTTTTATTGTTTCATCGAACGGACTTATGACTAAAACTTTTTTCCCTTCAAGAGCCCTTGACCATGGATTGGATGAGAAAAATGGAGTAATATCGCGCAGTACTATTTTCTTCGAATTTTTTATGAGATCTTTAAAATAAATTTCCTCGGAACACCAGCTTCCAAGCATATCAACTTCGGCTGAATCCTTGCGCATTCTTTCATAAAACTTCTTTACTGATGCATAATTTACCGGAAAGAAGCCAGCGTTTGTTTCAAGAAGGGAGAAATTTGAATCAGAGTATTCCTTTTCTTTGTTTAAAACAAGGGCCATTTCTTTCATAGCATTAATTTCTACTTTCCCATATCTGCAGATCATTGTCGGTTTTTTTGACATTATTCTTTCATATATTGCATCAGCGGCTCTCTGTCCGCTGTAATCAGCAGGCATTAGAATCGTGTGGAAGAACACATAGTAAAGGTGTGTTCTTGAGTCTCTTACAAATTTCGGGATGCCGAATTTTTCAAGGATTTGCTTGAATTTTCCCTGTTGCGGCTGGTTCTCCACTTTTTCCACATAATTCACCTTGTAATATCTAAATCATCTAAATGCAAAAAGGCTTTAAACAAGCCACCAAAACCCTAATCCTGTAAAATTAATTTTCACCATAATCACTTGAACAAATCAAATACGCTCTTTGGAGACAATGCTTTTATGAAAAGCTTTGCGTGTTCTCTTGTGTCCTTAAAGAACAGGAGCGAGAAAGTTACGAGCGTGTATGAAATGAACGTGGCTATCGCTGCGCCGCTTATTCCAAACGCCGGAATTAGGAAAAGATTGAGCCCGAAGTTTATGAACATTCCCGCAAGGGCTCTGTAAAGCGAATATAGTGTCTTTTTTTCAATTACAAGGTACTGTGTTGAGGCAGTTCCTATGAATACTCCAACTCCCGCCCATATTGATATTGCGAGCGACAATGAAGCTCCCAAATATTCCGGACCGTATAATATTCCAACAATGTACGGCGAGAGCACGGATACTGGAATTGCTATGCCTATTGCTGTCCATGCCATTATTGTGTATAGTTTCAAAAACCTTGAATTATAGAGTTTTTCGTCCCTTGCTTTTGCTGATA
>CAZJAE010000021.1:0-3797 GCA_964544205.1 uncultured archaeon | reverse complement strand
GCCGGAAGGACTGAACTCACTACTATTCCTGGAACAAAGTACCATAGTTCTGCGAGTTTTACTGCCACTGAGTACAGCCCGAGTTCTGTTTCTCCAAGCATTTGTCCTATCATTAACTGGTCTATTCGCATGTATATGAGTATTGCTACTCCTGAGATTATGAGCGGCCAGCCGTCTTTAAAGAGCTCTATGAGAAACTTTTTGTCAAATTTCCACGAGAGTATTGATTGTTTGTGTTTTTGGTAAAAGTAGAGTATTCCTATGCTTCCTATCAGAATGTCTATCAGTCCGGAAAGCACAAAGTAAATAAGCGGCGCTGATGCGAGGATTAACCCGATTTTCAGAGCGGACGTCGCGATTCCAGACACGGTTCTTGCAATTATAGTGTACTTTGACCGGATTTTCGCCTGAAACCAGAGTTCGGTGACGTCAAAGGATTGGATGATTATTCCAAGCGCTATTATGAAAACATAAAGAAACATTTCAGGATTGCCGTTGAAGAATGGTATCAAGAGCAGGGATACTAAGAATGTCAGAATTGCCCCGAAGAATCTTACAAGAAAAGCCGTCCCCATTATTCTGCCGCTGCGTTTCTCGTCCTTGATTAAGTCCCTTACCACGACTTCGCTTAGTCCTGTAAAGGAGATTATTGAAATAAATGAAACGAATGCAAGCGCGTAACTCCAGATTCCAAATTGTTCCGGTCCGAGGTATCTTACAACCCATATTCCTACAATGAACCCTGTGAAGAGCTTGAAGAACTTGTCAAAAGTAAGCCAGCCCATGTTTTTGAAAACGTCGAGAAGTGATTTTCTTGAGAGCAGCTTGTCTTTTATTTTTTTTACCAGTTCGTCCATTTAAGCACCTTTTTTTAGGATTGATTTTGCTGTTTTTTTTGCTTTTTTTGTCAGAAAGTCTACTGCTATTACGAGCGGATTAAAGTTGCTGTCGCTAAAAGCGGGCATTAATGATTTTGATACCCCTTGGAGGTGGATTGATTTCAGCAGGATTTCCTTTTTTGAGGATTCCAAAACACCGGATGGCAAACCGTTTCTTAAAACAATCTTTTTTATTCCGCAAAACATTTCAAACCCGTCGGAAGAATTTAGATTGTGGTCAAATACTCCTCCGTTTGTGATTTTTGACACGTCGGTTGTCTTGTCATGGTTTTCTTCAGCATATATTTTGAGCGCAGTCATGTCGCACACTCCTCCAAGGAGGTGTTTTTGCAGCCTGTCTTCATACATTTTTCTAAGCCCTGCGAGACGTTTTTTGTTGGTGTAAAGCGACAGCATAAAAGAGCATAATTCGTCAAACTTTTTCAAATCATTTATGAAAAATGTATACCCGCTTGTTCCAAATGAGTAAGCAAAAGGTGTTTTTGAGTATTTTTTCTGTTCTGTTGTCACGTTTGAGTAGAGCAAAACATCGTGGTCTAAGTGGATGCAGGACGCAATTTTTTCTCTGTGCATGAATTCGTTTAACATGAACCACCGTTCAAAGCAGAAGAGTTCAAAGTCAAAACTAACTGTGCTTAGGTGCACGTATTTTTCTCTGAATTTTTTGGCGTTCTTTGACAATCCTT
Source organism: uncultured archaeon (assembly GCA_964544205.1). GTDB lineage: Archaea > Iainarchaeota > Iainarchaeia > Iainarchaeales > JAAZKV01 > JAAZKV01. The sequence continues at coordinate 2,212 of CAZJAE010000021.1, read as the reverse complement.
TCATTGAATAATATTCAGCGTAGTCAACTTTTGGAGAAAGGTTGTCTCCTATTACTATTAGTCTTGAGTCAGGGTTTGAGGCTTTGGCTCTTTTTAGGGCAAGGTTTAGGTATTTAGCGTCGTCTTTTTGGATAAATACTATCGGCAGAGCCATACAATCACTAAGAGCTTTTTTTAATCAAAAGCATAAAGAAAAGTGGTTTGTCTTATTTAAATATGTTTTAGGACAAAAATAAACAGGTATTTTCAAGCTTTATCAGGATGGTTATTTTTGCACTAGATTGGTTTAAAAGCCGAAAAGAGCCTTTTTTTGTATATGCAGAAGATTACAATCATAGGCACTGGGTATGTCGGGCTCATTGCAGGCGTGTGTTTTGCAAATAAGGGGCATTCTGTGTGCTGTCTTGACCTTGATAAGTCAAAAGTTGACAGGCTCGCTGGCGGAGTTCCAACTATTTACGAAGAGGGACTTAAAGAGGCGCTCAAAAAAGCTATTTCTGCAAAGAAGATTAAGTTTTCAACAAACCCCAAGGAAGCTGTTGAGCATGGTGATGTTATTTTTATTGCTGTTGGCACTCCTCAGAAGGAGAGCGGAGAAGCGAATCTTGAGTATGTTGACAGCGCGGCAATGGATATTGGCAGGCTTATGAAGTCAAGGAAAATTGTTGTGAATAAATGCACTGTGCCTGTCGGTACTGCTGATAGAGTGTCAAAGATAATCGGAGAAGAACTTGATAAGCGAATTTTTAAGGGCGAGATTAATAGAAGAATTGATTTTGCTGTTGTTTCTAACCCTGAGTTTTTAGCCGAAGGGAGCGCGTTAATGGATTTTGACAATGAGAGGATAGTTATCGGGGCTGAGAACGAGTCTGATGCGCGGATTATTGCAGGAATTTACACTAAAGGTTTGAAAGGCAAAAAGGAAGTAATGATTACCGATCCTAAGACTTCGGAGCTAATTAAGTACGCAAGCAACACTATGCTCGCTCTTAGGGTTTCTTTTATGAATGAATTGTCTGAGTTGAGTGAAAAAGTTGGCGCGGATATTAAGCAAATCTCTTACGGAATGGGACTTGATGACAGGATTGGCGCAAAGTTTCTTTCAGCAGGACCTGGATACGGGGGAAGCTGTTTTCCAAAGGATGTGAGAGCGCTTTCTAAAACAATGGAGAAGTACGGATGCGAGAATAAAATTACCAGAGCAATTGACGAGGTTAATGAGAGGCAGAAGAAGAAGCTTTTTTCAAAAACCATCGAGCTTGTTAAGAGCGTTAAGGGGAAAAAGATTGCCGTATTGGGTTTGGCGTATAAGCCTAAGACTGATGATGTGAGGGAGTCTCCTGCTATTGTTCTTATTAGAGAACTGAAAAGAGAGGGTGCAAGAGTAAGCGCCTTTGACCCAAAAGCAGAAGAGACTATGAGAAAGATTATTTCCGACATTGAATATGCTAAGGATACTTACGACGCAATTAAGGGAAGCAGCGCGCTGATTATTGTGACTGACTGGAAAGAGTTTAAGGAAATGGATTTAAAGAAAGTGCTTTTGTTGATGAAAGAGCCTAATATTGTTGATGGAAGGAATCTTTTCAATCCAAGTGAGATGCACAAAATGGGTTTTTTGTATAAGAGCATTGGAAGAAGGTAATGCTTAAAGCTGTTTGGCTCTTTTTAGAAGGTTGATTTGTTTTTTTATAAGAAAATTGTTTGATTGATGCATTTAATAAAATAAGATACGTTTTGTATTTATGCGTTTTTTTGTTTCGGACAAGAAGCAGTTTGTGAGGTACGTTTTCTTCGGCGCTGTTGCCGCGGCTGCCGAACTTTCGTCTTTTTGGGCGATGGTGAACCTTGCAGGAATTGATTATTGGATTGGGGCGCCTGTTTCTTTTGTTATCGCAATCAGTTTGAATTATTTCTTCCAAAGGCGGTTTACTTTCAAGAACAAGTATCAGAAGAAGCATAAACAGATTGCGGTTTTTGCAGCGGTTTCTGTTGTAGGGCTTTTGATTAACTGGGGCGCGACTATTGCATATGTTGAAATATTCTTTGCGCCTCCTTTACTTGCAAAGGCAGGAGCTATTTTAACGGCTTTTGTTTATAATTATACTATGAACAAGAAGCTTACTTTTGGGAAGATGAAGTAAGTTTTGAGCGAGTAAGTAATGGGGAAGATTTTTGCATGGGGAAAAAGACGCTTTCTATTGTAATGCCT
>CAZJAE010000020.1:2340-11011 GCA_964544205.1 uncultured archaeon | reverse complement strand
TTCTAAGATTTGCCCTGTTAAGAAGGTCATTGTTGCTAAGTCTACTTTCTTTGAGACAAAGTAAGGCTTATTAGTCTCAACAGCGATTTGATTGTATGGCGATTAATGATCCTTTGGAACTTGGGATTATTCTTGTCTTTCTTTTTGTTTTCTCGCTGTTTTCTTACAAGAAGAGGCTTCTTGACTTTTAAGGGGTTTTGATTGCTAACGCTGTGGGTCTTGCCGCGATTACTTTCGGGCCTAATCCGATGATTGACCTCGGCTCTGTTGTTGTTTTTTTCGTGATTGGAGAGGTTGCGAGTAATTTCCCTAAAAAAAAGCATGAGCAGAGGAATATTATGAATGTTCTTGGGAATTCGCTTCCTGCTCTTTTAATGCTTGTATTAATTCTTATTTTCCCGGATTATGCGGTTCTTCTTGAGCTTGGTTTTTTCGGGGCTATTAGCGCTGCTCTTGCGGATACGCTTTCTTCCGAGATTGGGTATTATTCGAAAAAGAAGCCTGTCATGATTACTACGCTTAAGCCTGTGGCTAAGGGGACTGACGGGGGGGTTACTGCTCTTGGCGAAGCGGCGGCTCTTTTTGGAGGAATCGTTATTGCGGTTATTTATTTTTTTGCGTATCAAAATATTTTTGGAACTATTATTGTGCTCCTCGCAGGGCTTGTGGGCTCGAATGTTGACTCGATTTTCGGCGGGTTGTTTGAGACTAAGCATTTGCTTGACAAGACGCAGGTGAATTTGATTGGCTCTACAGCGGGAGCAGTTTTCTGCTTACTATTGGGCTTATTAATCTGACTTTGTTTAGTTTGTTATAGTGGTGTTTGTGAGTTTTGCCGACCCTATTATTGTTATTCTCGCGTATGCCGTTCCTCTTTATGTGGCTAATTCTGTTCCTGTCATTATTCACGGCAAGACTCCGCTTGATTTGAACAAAAAGCTTTGGGGGAGTCCTCTTTTTGGGAAGGGGAAGACTATTATTGGGACGCTTGCGGGGATTGTTACGGGCACGCTTGCGGGGGCTATTATTACTATTCTTTCGCCCTATGTTTTGGGTTTGGTTCCTAATTATATTGAAGTCGCTTTTTATCTTGCTCTTGGAGCGATTCTTGGGGATTTGTTGAAGAGTTTTTTTAAGAGGCGTTTTGGGATTAAGAGCGGGGAGAAGTGGGACCTTGCCGATCAGCTTGATTTTATTTTGGGCGGGTTGTTGTTGTCGTGCATTGTAAGGTTTCCGGAGTATTGGGTAGTTGTTGTGCTTTTGGTTGCAACTTTTTTTATTCACAGGTTTACTAACTGGGTTGCTTATCTTTGGAAGCTTAAGAAGGTTCCTTGGTGATTTGTTGATGGCAAAAAGAGCTGCAAGCCATGCTGTAATTCATCAAAAAAAACCAAAAAATGACAATAATAGCGAGTCTTCGCATTCAAAAAAAATAGTCTTCTTCTTAGTCAAGTTCTTTTTAATATTTGTAATAGCCCAGTCGCTTATTGAATTTGCTTACCTTGCGCCTTTGAACGAATCTATTGCAGGCATCAGCGCTGGCGTTCTTGGGCTTGAAAGAAACGGAAGCGAGGTTCTTATTGGGAGCAGTAATTTTGTCGTAACTAACTCCTGCACGGGGCTTGTGAGCGCTGCTATTCTTGGTTCTATTATTTTTGCTTTAAGGAGGCCTGATTTTAAGAAGAAGCTTGCGCTTTTCCTTGGCGGGGCAATAATAATTCTTCTCGTGAATGTTCCGCGCGTAATGCTTGTTTTGCTTTCTGCAAAAGCCGGTTTTGACGCTGAGCTTGTGCATGAATTTACTTGGTTTGTAATGAGCGGAGTAGTGCTTGCGATTTGGTATTTTGGCACTAAGAAGATGGAGAAGGTTAAAGAATTTAGGGAATTGCTTTAATTATTCTTCTATTATTTGATTCAGCGGCTGTGGTTTTTAGTCGTGTTCGTGCGCTTCTTTTCCAGCTACAATCATTTGAACTATTTTTGTGAATGCCGGTCTTGTGATTAGTATTCCGATTAGCGCTCCCACTATCGCTACTACTGCGAATCCGTAGAGTTTGTCTAGCCCTGGGAGGTTTCTTGAGAAGAGAACTATTGGTCCCATTACTGCTATCATTGTGAATGCGCTTGTCGCTATGATGAAGAGAGCTGTTTTTGCTCTTTGTATGAGTGATTCGTGGTGTTCCCTTGCTTTTCCGAGTATTTCGTCCGTTATTACGATTTCTGAGTCTACTCCTGTTCCTATTGCTGCTATTAGTCCTGCGAATGCTGCGAGGTCAAGCGGTCTTTGTGTTATTGCAAGGAATCCTAATAGGATTACTATTTCGCTTAGTCCTGTCAAAAAGATTGGTATTATGAGTTTTGGGAGTCTGTATCTTATTACTATTACTACTGCCACTGTTATTGCTGCGAGTATTCCCATTATTATAATATTATCAAGGAATGATTCTCCAAGTGATGGGGATACTGTTTCTTTTGATATGCTTTTTACCGGAGTCGGTAGCGAGCCGCTTTCAAGGAGTATTGCGAGTTCTTCAAGGTCTGTTTTTGCTTCTGTGAAGTCTGCTCTTTGTCCTGAGATTCTTAGTGAAGAGAATTCTTTTGCGTCTGCAACGTCAGCTATGTCTTCGTTTGTTATTCCTTCTGTGAGGTTGATTACTTGTCTTGCTCCAAGTGTTGTCCAAAGCCATGGTTTCCCTTCTATTACTGGAGTTGTTGTCACTGTGTAGCCGATTGCGTTCAAATCGTTTTTCACTGATTCTGGCACGTCAGGCGATACTACAGCGTCTTTTATTTTTGCGAATGCTGCTCTTGCTTCTGTCGTGTTAAGTTTTTTGTTTGCGTCAAGGATTATTACTTTTACCTGCGAGTCCATAACCACTTCAGCTATGTCTGTTCCTTCAGGAATGTTTTGGAATCTGTCCCCTGTGTTAAGCGCGTCAGAGTCAAGGTCGTATTGTTCTTCTGTAGTCACAACGATTGCGGAGGGTTTGTCCAGGAAAAAGATGGTTCTTTCGCATTCGTATGTCGGCTGTCCGTTTGCGCCGATTCCTGTCGCATCGCATTTGTGGAATGTCATTTCTTTGAATCTCTTAGCTGCTGCTTCGTTTAGTATGAATGGCAGGCTCCACTCGTAAGCGTTTGCCCCAAGTCTTCCTACTCCGTATGACGCGTCTCCGCGCATTACTTTCTTTATTTCGTCCCCTGTGAACACTATGTTTCCGTCAAGCGTTGCTTCGAATTTTCCCTGCTGTCTTATTCTTGACTCTACTTTTTCAAGCTCTACGGGGTTTGTTTCGGTTAATTGCACTACAATAAACTGTTTTCCTACAGGGTAGACTGTTGCGTCTTTTAGTCCGGATGGGTCAACTCTTTGGGCTATGATGTTTGAAATTCTCGCTATTTCGTCAGCGGTGACTTCTTTTTGGAGTTCTACCTGGTAGAGTGTCCCTCCTTTAAAGTCCATTCCGAGTTTTACTCCGCTGAATAGTATCAAAAGTACGGATATTAAGAGGACTATTCCGAGCAGTGTAATCTGCCAGTTTTTTATCAGCGGGTTAGCCATTTTGTTTCACCTAAAAGTTGTGCCTCTTCGCGTCTTTTTTTTCAAGGAACCATAATAGTATTGGAGCGTTCATGAACCATGTCGCTATCAAGTCACCTATTAGTCCGAAGAATAATATTGCTGATATTTGGTATATCACTTCTATTTGGTAGAAGTAGGATACTGCAAGCATCACTATCAGCGCGGCGAGTGTCGTTGATATCATTGTTACTCCCGTAACCATTGAGTCGGTTGCGTGTTTTCCATGATTGCCGTCTTTTACTTTTAACAGTCTTGATGTGAGCATTATGTCTGTGTCGATTGAGTATCCGATTAGTAGTAATAGCGCGGGGAGCGTTGTGAGGGACAAAGGTATGTTTAGTATAACCATTCCAAGCATTCCAAACAGCACATCAAATATCATTGCCTGGATTATTGCAAGCGATGGCACGAGTTGTCGAAATGCGATGAATACAACAACCATTATCAGTATTATTCCGATTATTGCTATGAAGAATGATGATTGGAGAGATGCTTCTCCAAGAGTTGAGGATATTTCTCTTCTCTGAAACTCAGCGTTTTGTCCCAATCCGAGTTTTTCTGTTATAGTGTTTTCAAGTTTTTTTGCGAAGTCTTCTTTGTATTCTGCAAGAGCCGTTTCTGCTTCCAAGAGCGCTGTTTTTGCGTTTGTGGATGTTGTTTCTTTTTTGCCAAGGGCGATTAGCGCTTGGTTTGAGTATGGTATTGAGTCTGCGTCGCTGTCAACTGATTCTGATGCTTTTGCTATTAAAGCTTCTACTTCCACCGCTTTTGGGTCTTTTGAGTATTGTATCCATGCCCCAAATCCTGTCGGGGAAGTCATGGTTGATACTTTTAGTTCTTTTAAGTCAAAGTTTGTTTTCAGCACTTCTGTGAGCTGCGCTTCTGTTATCATTTTTTCGGAGCGGAGGATTATTACATTTCCTCCTTTCATGTCTACTCCCTGTGATATTCCGGGATAGACTAAAGTTATTATGATTAGCACAAAGAATAGGATTGACGGAATAATCATCATTTGTTTGTAGCGGTTCTTGTAGATGTCTTCCATTTGAAAAAAACCTTCTTTCTATACCATGATAAATTCAAAACAATTAAAAAGGGTGGCAATTCTGTCTTTTTTTCCCAAAAAAATTGATTCCAATGACTTATAAACCTGCTTTTTCCTAAATATATCGTGCTGTCAGGTTGTTTTTGACAGCGTTTGTTTTGCGGATTTAATTGTGGATGATTTTTATGGATATTCCTTTCATGCAGACTCCGGAGAATCTTCTTGACGCTGCTCTTTCAAGGGCGAGGAAGGCCGGTTCGTCTTATCCGAAGCAGAAGACCGTTTTTTACACTCTTAAGGGCGCTGAGATTGCAAAGATTGAAGTGTCGGCGGCGTATCTTGAAGAGGCGCTTTTTAGGGCGACTCAGGCAATGCCTAGTTTTGACCGGCTTGAACCTTTCTACAAGGATTTGTATGAGTGCATTATTGACACTAACGAGTTGAGGAAGCACTTGTCAAGCATTTCTTCTGTTGCTCGGCTTGTGAAGAAGTTTAGAAGGGACTCGCTGATTAGGCTTAAGGAGCTTAGGTATGTTAAGGGCGCCGAGGGGCAGGCTAAGGCTATTGGAAGAGCTTATGTTGGGAGAGTTGCTTCGCTGATTAACGGGCTTAAGAGCAAGATTTCTTACTATAACGAGACTGCGAGAAGGCTTAGGGAGCTTCCTTCAATCAGGACACAGGAGTATTGCATAATGCTCGCTGGTTTCCCTAATGTTGGTAAGAGCACTTTGTTAATGAAGCTTACCGAGTCTAAGCCCGAGATTGCGAATTACCCTTTTACTACTAAGGGGCTTAATGTGGGCGTTTTTAAGAAGAGGTATTTGCCTATTCAGGTTATTGACACGCCGGGGCTTCTTGACAGGCCGCTTCACGAGCGTAACGATATTGAGCTTAAGGCAATTACTGCTCTTCAGCACTTAAAGGGCTTGATTGTTTTTGTTGTTGACCCTACGGATGATTTGACTAACCAGCAAAACTTGTTTAGCGAGGTTAAGAAGCTTTTCACTAAGCACAAGTTCCTTATCGCAATAACCAAATCTGATGTAGCAAATTCTGAGCAGATTGAGAACGCAAAAAAGGCTTTTGATGGTTATCAGACTGTTGTTGAGGGAAAGAATCTTTCAACGCTTAAGGATTTGCTCCTTGAAAAATCGTTCTCGCTTTCCTGATTCGCACACACAGAGTTTTTCTTGTTTTGGCTCTTCTTTTGGCTGATTTTTTTGGCTTATTTTTAGCGCCTGTGTGGCGTTTAAAAATCCATCTTACTTATTTTTTACTATTGGCTGGCGAATCTTAATTGAATTGTTCGCATATAATGCCTTTGGTGATTTTAATGAACGAGGAGATTCTTGCGATAATGAATGAGATTATTGCAGATAGAGCGGTTCCTAGAAACATCAGGGCAAAGATTGAGGAAGCTATCGGTAAGGTTAAACTGGCGAATGTCACTTCGCTTAGCGAGGCGATTTATTTGCTTGACGACATTAGTAATGACGTCAATATGCCTGACCATACGAGAACGGACATCTGGCACCTAATCTCGCTTATTGAAGCGAATAAGGAAAAGATGAAGTGAACTTTTTTCAATTTTTTAGCGCGCCGGCCGGTTGGATTTGGTTGGATGCTGTCTGAATCAGTTAGTCCGGATGCGGTAAAGCAGGAAATTATTTCTTTTGCGGAGAGCGTCGGGCTTATTCTTTCTAACGAGGCTGTCGAGCTTTTGGCGCAGAGCGAGAATTGGAAGAAGATTCTTGAAGAGTTTTCCGTTGAGGGCGTTTTTTTTATCGAGCCTAATGTTCTTGAGAAGAAGCTTGCGCGCACCAAGCTCTCGCAGGTCGCGCCTGATGTTGAAGTGAGGAAGGCTTCGTTTATTGCCCAGGCTAAGGACAGGGCTCCTGATTTTAGGGTGATGAAGGAGTATGATGTTACTGGTCAGAGTTCTTCTGAAGGGAAGATTGATGATTTTTTGAGGCTTTTTAGGAGCAAGTTTGAGCTTTTGAGCAAGATGCTTAAGGCTCGGCATAATCTTTCCCCTATTCCGATTAAGAATCTCGCGGGCGTTGCGAATAAGGAGAAGGCGGATGTTATTGGAATTGTGAATAAGAAGTGGATTACTAAAAAGGGGCACACTGCTTTTGAGATTGAGGATATGGATGCGAAGTGCATTGCGCTTGTGATGGAGAAGGATAAGCAGGTAATGGAGAAGGCGGAGAGGATTATTGAAGATAATGTTCTTGGCATTCAGGGAACTAAGTGGGGAGATAACTTTATCATTATTAAGGATGTTTTTTGGCCTGATTTGCCTGTTCGTCCTGCTCGGCTGATTAACGAGGATGTTTTAATCGGCGGGATTACGGACATGCACGTGGGGAGCAAGTTGTTTTACGAGGAGCAGTTCACTCGTCTTCTTGATTATCTTAACGGGAAGGGGCTTAGCGCTAAACAGCAGGAGAGGGTTGGAAAAATCCAGTATATTATGTGCACTGGGGATAATGTTGCAGGAGTGGGTGTTTATCCAGGGCAGTTTGATGATCTTTCGATTAAGGATATTTATGAACAGTATCAAAAGTTTGAGGATTTGATGCTCCAGATTCCAGAGTATATTCATGTTTTTATCTGTCCGGGTCAGCATGATGCGGTGAGGAGGGCTGAGCCACAGCCGGGAATTGACAAGGAATTTGTTCCAAGGCTTTCAAAATTAAATAATTTCCATTTTATTTCTTCCCCGTCGTGGGTGGAGACTGAAGGAATCAAGAATATGATTTATCACGGTCCGAGTGTTCATGACTTGATTAGCAGCGTGAGTTTTCTTGAGATGACGCGTCCGACAGAGGCGATGATTGAGCTTTTGAAGAAGAGGGACTTGATGCCTAAGTACGGGGGCAAGAATCCTTATGTTCCGGAAAATAGGGACTATATGGTGATTAAGGAAGAGCCGGATATTGTGTGGTTTGGGGATCTTCACTGCAAGGGTTATTCGACTTACCGCGGGACTACCGTGATTAATTCGAGTTGTTGGGAAGGGCAGACGGATTTTGAAAAGAAAATTGGGCACACGCCCACGCCTTGTTTTTTTCCAACTATTAGTCTTAAGAATAGGCAGATTGTTCAGACTTCGTTTTTGACGCAGACTGTGGAAGCGACTATTGAGGATAATGTGGTTTAGTTATGAGCGCAGAGAAATTTGTAACGCCCTTTACGGAGGAGGAGAATAAGAAGAGGAGTATGATTAAGAAGCTCACTCCCGCGGAGATGATTACTCAGGAGATTCCTTTCGCAGCAGAGCCCCACATTAAGAATTATTTTAAGATTAGTCAGGAGAAGTCGCTTGTGGCTTTTGAGGCGGCAGAGAAGGCTAAAGCCAAGGGGCTTGATTTGTCGCGTCATGTTGAAGTTACTCCTGCTGTTGACTTGGCGGATCGTGCTGAGACAATCATTGGCTTGCCGGGGCTTGCCAAGAGGTTTAGGGAAATTTTTGCCGAGGCTAAGGACAGGAGAAAGGCTTACTTTCAATTGTTTAGGGAGATTTTGGAAGACAAGTGGTGGAAGATGGAGAATGACCAGAAGAGGGTCGAGGTTGGGATTAAGACTTGCTTGTTGATTGAGACGGAGGGTGTTGTTGTTGCTCCTCTTGACGGCGTGCCAAAGGTTGAGATTAACACTAATCTTGATGGTTCTAAGTATATTGATATTTATTTTGCCGGTCCTATAAGAGCTGCGGGCGGTTCGTCTACAGTTATTCCGCTGATTCTTGGAGATTTTGCGAGGACTTATCTTAAGCTTGACAAATACAAGCCTACTCAGGACGAGGTTGAGCGTTACGTTGAAGAGATTGGAATTTACCAGACTGAAGTTATTTCAAGGCAGTACACGATGAGCGATGAGGAGATTAGAGTCATCATTAACGGCTGTCCTATTTGCATTAACGGAGTTCCTACTGAAGAGGTTGAGGTTTCAGCGCATAGGGATCTTGCGAGGGTTCCGACGAATAGAATCAGGGGCGGAATGGGGCTTGTTGTTTCTGAAGGACTGGCGCTTAAGGC
>CAZJAE010000020.1:0-2330 GCA_964544205.1 uncultured archaeon | reverse complement strand
GCTTTGTGGGTTATGAAGACTGCTAAGGATTTGGGTTTGAATTGGGATTTTTTGGAAAAGATTGTGAAGGTTGAGAAGACTCAGACTAAGATTGAAGTGAAGCCGAATAAGGCTTTTTTGGACAGGCTCGCTGCGGGGAGGCCGATTTTATCTTACCCGAGCAGTTGGGGCGGTTTTAGGTTAAGATACGGGCGGGGAAGAACTACCGGAATAATGGCTAAGGCGATTAATCCGGCTGTGATGACTTTGCTTGACGAGTTCATTGCTGTCGGAACGCATGGGCGAATTGAGCGTCCTGGAAAAGCTACGCAATTTTTCCCATGCACTACTATTGAAGGGCCTGTTGTTCTTCTAAAGGACGGCAGTGTTAGAAAAGTGAATACAAGAGAAGATGCGGAGAATGTTAAGGCGCAGGTGGATAAGATTTTGTATCTTGGAGATTTGCTTGCGACGTTTGGTGATTTTAAGAAGAGCGCTCATCCTCTCGTGCCTGTTGGTTATTGCGAGGAGTGGTGGCAGCTTGAGTTAAGAAAACTTGCTGAAGATTCTGGCAATAAGGAAAAGCTTGAGAAGATGGGTTTTTCTAAACTGCTTAAGGCTTCGATTGATGATTTAAGAAAAGTTTCGGAGAGCGACGCGCTTTTGCTTTCAAGAGAGTTTTCTCTTCCGCTTCACCCGAATTTCATTAATTTTTACCGGGCTCTTAATTTGAAAGAAATTATTTTGCTGCAAAAGTTTGTTGAGTCTGGAAAGATTGAAGAATTTGACAAGAAAACTGTTCTTGTTCTTCCGTTGAATAGCGAGGAGAAGAAGCTTCTTGAAAAAGCAGGCATCCCTCACTCTGTTAAGCCTGACAAAATTTTGATTGATGAGAATGTGAAGAGTTTTTGCGAGACTTTTGCTTTTGGAAAAAACAAGCCCAGCTCTAAGGAATCTGTTCTTGAGTATCTTTCCGAGATTTCTGGATTGACAATCAGGGACAAGGCGGGTTCGTTTATCGGGGGGAGAATGGGACGCCCTGAGCAGGCAAAGGCGAGGGAAATGAAGGGCAATCCTCACGTGCTTTATCCTATCGGTCTTAAGGGCGGGAATATCAGGAGTTTAAACAAGGCGGTTGATGAGAATTATAATGAGAGCGGAAAGGCTACTGTTGAGATTGCTGAGTATGTGTGTCCGGGGTGCAAGAAGATTTCTTTCAGCCATTATTGCGAGCCGTGTAAAATGGACGGCGTGAGGCTGAATTATTGCAAGGTTTGCCAGAAGTCCGTGACTGGAGAGCAGTGCGGCGCTTGCGGGAATAAGACGGTTCATTCTGGAGAGCATGAGATTAATATTTCCGCAATGCTTGCTAAAGCGAAGAATAACTTAAAGGAGAATATTCTCCCCGACCCTATTAAGGCTGTTAAGGGAATGATTTCGGATACTAAGGAGATTGAGCCTCTTGAGAAGGGTATTTTGAGGGCGAAGCATAATGTGCATATTTTCAGAGATGCTACTTCGCGTTTTGAGCTTCTTAACGCGATTCTTACTCATTTCAGGCCAAGAGAGCTTAACTTGTCTGTGGAGAAGGTAAAAGAGCTCGGGTATGTTAAGGACATTTACGGGAATGAAATTACTGACTCGGAGCAGTTGATTGAGATTTTCCCGCAGGATGTTGTAGTGAATGAGACTTGCGGGGACTGGCTTGTGAATGTGAGTCAGTTCATCGACGAGCTTCTTGAAAAGTTTTACAATCTTCCAAGGTTTTATAATGCGACTAAGAAGGAGGACTTAATCGGGCACCTTGTTTTGGGTCTTGCTCCGCACACTTCTGCTGCTGTGAATGCGAGGGTGCTTGGATATACTAAGGCAAGGCTGGGTTTTGGGCACCCTTATTTTGTCTGCGCTAAGAGAAGGAATGTTGACGGGGATCAGGACTCTGTAATGCTCTTGATGGATGCCTTGATTAATTTCTCGCATAAATATTTATCAACAAAAAGCGGGGGCAGAATGGATGTGCCTCTTGTTTTTACTATTATCATTAATCCAAGCGAGGTTGATGACGAGGTTCACAAGATGGAGACTTGCTGGGATTTCCCGCTTGAGCTGTATGAGAAGTCGCAGGCTGTTTGCGAGCCTAACATTCCCATTGAGACTGTTAAAGACAGGCTTGGAAAGCCGGTGCAGTATTCAGGACTTGGTTTCACTCATGACACTTTCCAGTTTGACGAGGGCCCGAAGATGTCAAGGTATGTTCAGCTTAAGTCCATGGATGAAAAGATTCAGCGTCAGAATAACTTGCAGAAGAAAATCATGGCTGTGAATGCGAAGGACGCGCTTGAGAGGGTGAT